>PLJQ01000271.1 GCA_003140275.1 Limisphaerales bacterium | reverse complement strand
TCCGGCAGCTTCTTCGCGCCGAACAGAATCAGAACCACCGCCAGGATCAAAACGATCTCCCAGCCACCAAAAAACCCAGCAAACATAATATTCATAAATTCACCTTTCTCGCACAAACTAAGCCACGCGGCTTGCTTAGTAAAGCCCCAAAGCCGATTAAGATTTGTTGACCAAATGGCCTGTTAAGTCGCCTTACTTGGGCGGCGTCAGCACAATAAACTCGCCGCGGCGGTTCTTCGCCCAAGCTGCTTCATCATGGCCAGGATCGGCTGGCCGATCCTTTCCGAAGCTGACGGTGTGTATGCGGTCGGGGTTGCAGCCCAGGTTGGCCAGATATTCCCGCAACGCCAAGGCGCGGCGTTCGCCAAGGGAACGATTATATTCCTCAGTGCCCCGCTCGTCACAATGGCCCTCAATCTTGAGTGCGTTGCCCGGATTCTTTTTTATGTAATCCGCCACCGCTTCGATTTTGGACTTCTCGCTGGACTTCACCGTCGCACTATCAAAGTCAAAATGGACTGTCTGGGCGCTCAACGTAGCGCGGTCCTCCGGCCAACCGACAATATCCCCGGGATTGGCGGAGGGAATGGTTCCGTCTCCATTGGGCTGTGTTGTTGGGGCTATTGGAGTTGTTGTTGCGATTCCGCCTGGAAGGTCGCCGCCCGGCTTTCCCGTTCTTTGGCCGGGCAACGGCGTGACGCCGTAAGGATTTTTCTTGCAACCGACGACGGCGATCGAGAGAACCATGGCCGTCACGAACAGATTTAAAACTTTTGCGCTTTTCATTTTATTTTATTGTTAGGTGGGAAGTAGCTATCTGGCCCAACTGGGCTGTGAGTTGCTTCCCGAAATTCGACTCACATTCTTGGTTTGTTTTGTCGGCACGTCAAGTAAAGAGAGGCTGAGATCGTTTCCGCGACCACGGACAAAAATAACCGTGCGCGAGTTCTGCGCCCAGCAGGGGTCCTGTCCGGTCACCAAAACCGTCGCCGTTCCACCACTCGCCGGCACGGTGCAGATGTTGAACGCTCCCATCTGTGCGGTGAAAACAATGGTTTTTCCGTCCGGCGACCAGTCCGGCNNGAAGGCGATCCACTTGCCGTCCGGCGACCAGTCCGGCTCGGTGGCATTGCTGACGCCTGCAGTGGACAGGCGTTTCATCGCGCCTCCGGAGGCGGAAACGGTGTACAAAGCCGCCCGTCCACTGACTCGCGAAGTAAAGCAGATCGTCTGACCGTCTGGCGACCAGCACGGTGATGACTCACCTTCCTTCGTGTTGGTAAGTCGTTTCAGGTTTCCGCCGTCCGCATCGCACACGTAAACGTTTGGGGCGCCGGCTTTGTTCGAAATAAACGCCAGCCGTTTCCCGTCCGCCGACAGCGCCGCGCTGGTGTTTAGGCTGCCAAATTGAGCAACGGGCCGCCGCGCACCGCTGGACAAATCGTGCGAAAAAATTTCCGGGTAACCCGCCTTGTAGGAAGTGTAATACAGCGCGAAGTGGCCCGGTACCCAGCACGGCGCGGCCACAAGCGTGTTGTCCTTGCTCACTGCCTGGGGGCTATGACCATCGTAATCGGCGACATAAATTTCACTCTTCCCTCCCGTATCGACCTTGAAGGCGATTTTCGTTTGAGCGATGCCCTTCTTTCTGGTGATCGCCAGCACGATGTCGTCGGCCAGCGCATGGGCTTGGGAGCGTTGGGTTCCGCCGGTGTAGGCCTTGGCCAGCAGCGACGCTTTGTTGATGCGATCCGTCAAGCGGCCTTCCACACGGTCATTGTTACTGCCACTGAGAAGATAATGGGCTGTGTCCGGCCCTTCAAATTTGAAGCCCATGACTTCCAGATCAAATTTCAACACGGTTGCGACTTCGCCCGAAAATCCGCTCATGGAGATGGGGATGAGTTTTGCCTCACCGGATTTGTCGATGTCAATTTCACCAGGCCGGGCTTGCGCCTGTACATTAAAAGAAGAGCCGGCTAGAAACAGTGAGCAAATAACAGAAATCAAAATTGAGATGTTGTTTTTCATCCGAGTAATCGTTTGGCTTTGAGGTTAAAATTGATCATGAATGTGCGTTGCTGTTCCTTGGCGCCCTCCGGGAAAGGCGCGATGAATTTGACACGCAGCAAGGTCGCTTGAACTGATTTATCAACGGGGACATTTCCTGAATCGCGGATAATTCGCGCGGAAATCACCGTGCCGTCGCGCGCGATGGTGACAGACACCTTGGTCGTCGCGTTCTCATCGGCCACGTCTTCAGGCGCAATCCAAGCTTGTTCATAAACGCTTTTCACGACTTGCGCGAAGTTGGCGTAGGCTTCACCGCCAGGGCCCGGCATCTCGACCGTCGTGCTCGAGGACAAACCTTCCTTGAGACTCCGCGCGGCGGATTGAAACGCGGCGGCGAGTTTGGCGGCCTCGGCGCGGGCTCTGGCTTGTGCCTCGGCCTTGGCCTGCTCCCTGACTTTCGGGTCGGTGTCGGAACGAGTCACCAGCGTGGTGCTAATCTTGGGCAACGGCTTGCGTGCAGGCTTGTCGTCCGGGATGGGTTCTGGTTTGGCTGTCTTGGGCGGCTCTTTTTGTGGCGGCTCCGGCTTCACGAACGTTTCCGGTTGCGGTTGTGGTTTAACGGGCTCTGGCAGCGGAGCGGGCGGCGGCGGTTGGGCGTTTGGATTTCCACCGCCGGACATCAATTCGTCCACCAGTTTGGACGGAATGACATCCAACACCGTCATATCAATCGCCGCGTTTTTCTCCGCTAGAAAGGCCGGTCCCACCAACAAGATCACGAACAGCAGCAAGTGCAGGCCTGCCGAGGCGATGAGACATTTTTTTGCCAGCCGGTTCATTTGCGTTCGGGTGGTGCGGTGCGCAAGGAATACTTGGTGAGGGGCTTGCGCTGACAACGGTCAATCACGGCGTATAGATATTTGTTCAATCCGTTTTCGTCGGCGCGAATGTTAACGATCATGTTCGGGTTGGCGCGATAAGCCCGCACCAGTTCCGACTCCATCCGGTCGAGGTTCATGCGTTGGCGATCCAGCGTGTAAATTCCCTGCGGGCTGATTTCCACGGTGCGAATGTCCTTCTTATCCAAAGGCACATCCGGCTTGCCGCCTTGGGGCAGTTTCAAATTGAGGCTCTGTGTCAGCAGTGGTGTGGTGATGACGAAGATGATTAACAACACGAACGCCAAGTCGAGCAGCGGCGTGATGTTGATCTCGCTCAGTGTGACGAGATGACTGCGTTGGGAGAAGCGGCGCATGGTTAGTTAAGGATTGAGAGTTGAGGGTTGAGGGTCACGCAGGCAAGCGGCCTGCCCGGCGCTTGTCCTTCGAACTTCGAGTCTCGACTCATCCGTTTACTCTTCATCTTTCAGGTATTCCGTTTCGATCTTTGAAACCAGTTCCTGGGCAAAGTTGTCAAGCTCCACGGTCTGCACGCGCAGACTATGCACCAGCCAGTTGTAACCGAACATCGACGGGATGGCGACGAGCAGCCCGGCCACCGTGGTGATAAGCGCCGCCGCGACGCCCGGCGCCATTTCCACCAAACTTGCTTGCTGCTTCTGGGCGACACGTCCGAAGGTGCTCATCACGCCCCAAACCGTGCCCAGCAAACCGAGGAACGGCGCGCCGCTCACGGCAATCGCCAGCAAAATCAAGCCCGACTCCAGCTTGAGTGATTGTTGCGCGACGGTGTTCTCCAATGAACGTTTCACGTGCTCCATGCTTTTCAAAGAAATGTGCTTTTTCCGACTGTCGTCGAAAGGGTTCTTCAGTCGCGCATCCAGTTCCATGCTGCCAGCTTGATAAACCATGAACATCGGACAGCCATCCACTTGAATGCGGCGGTCAAACACGGAGAGGACATTTTTTTGCGTATGGAATTCGACGCCAAAGTATTGGTTGAGCTTCTTTGCGCGCCGCATCTGGACCGCCTTGGCGATCATGACCGACCATGCGATGATGGAGAAAACCAGCAGGCAGAAGATAATAGCTTTGCCTTCGGGTGTGGCTTGCTCCCACACGTAAAGCAATTCCGCCTTATCGGGTCTGGCGCCGGCAGCAGCTAAGAAATAAGGTGCATTCATTCCATCACGATTAAGCCCGCTAACTTGGTCGTGAGGAATGCGCCCAAGCGGTAACTGAAGCTTTCGGTAACGTTCAGCGGAACTTTTAACAGTCCGTTCAATCAAATGCAAAAAGTATTTTCAAAAATCTGTCGTTGGTTTGTCGGAGGATTTCTTTGAACTCGCGACCCTCGATTGCTTGCCCCTGACGGTCGCCTTTGTTAGCGTCGCGCCGAATTACATGAGTTCGCCACACAGCATCGCCGGACGGTCGCGCCTGGCGGGATTACGATTGCAAGAGGGCGGCTTGCTCATCGTCATATTTGTGCTTGGCCTGCTCCTGACCCTCTTTGGCGGCAGCGTCAAAGTTCCGCAGTTGGAAACGAACACCCAAGGGGAGCGCGTCCGGGTCTTCAAAACCAACGCCGTCGGCGAGCGCGAACCGGAGTTCGTCGAAAAAAACAAGTTCCTCAACGCCCAAAACCTCGCTCAACTGGCCAAGGACACCAGTTTCATCGCTATTATGGCCGTGGGCGCCACCTTTGTGATCATCGCCGGCGGCATCGACCTCTCCGTGGGCGCGATTTATGCCCTGGCCTCGGTGCTTGGCGCATTGGTTTTTCAATGTTTTGGGCCCGATGGCGCACGGGCGGGCGGCTGGGTTGGAGTGCCGCTCGGGATTCTCGTTTGCGTGGGTGTCGCCACTGCCTGCGGTCTCCTGAATGGCGGGATGATCGTCGCGCTTCGGGTTCACCCGTTCATCATTACGCTGGGAACGATGGCCATCTTTCGCGGCGTCGCGTTCGTCATCACCAAGGGGCAATCGGTCGGCGGTTTTCCGTCGGCGTTTCGCGACCTGATCCGCTGGGAGGTCGGCGACGGCTTGAGCTTAGTGCCGCTGGGGGTTATGATTTTGGTCGCGGTCATTGGTGGGATTTATCTTTCCCGACTGGCGGCCGGTCGTCGCGTTTACGCCGTCGGCGGCAACGAATTGGCGAGCCGCTACAGCGGCATCCGGGTTGAGCGGGTCAAACTGAGCGTGTTTATTTTCTCCGGGCTGACGGCCGGCATTGCGGCGTTGCTGTCACTCGGCTACTACGGCGGAGCAACGTCCGGCGACGGCCAGGGCTACGAACTGAACGTCATCGCGGCAGCCGTCGTCGGCGGCGCGAGTTTGAGCGGCGGCAAAGGATCGGCGTTGGGGGCGTTGCTCGGCGCGCTGGTCATCCAGATGATCAGCACCGGCATTGTGATCCTGGGCATCAACCAGAATTACAGCCAGATCATCATCGGCGCGGTCGTGATTCTAGCGGTCGTGCTCGACCAGTTTAACAATTGGTTGGCGAAGCGACGGTTATTGAAGAGTTGAAAGTTATCAGGTTTTCAGATTATCAAGTTTCCGAATTCTCGCATGGCAACTGTTTTAACATTTGAAGAGTTGGAGGTCTGGCAAGAAGCCAAGCGGCTGGTGAAGTCGGTTTATGGAGCGACGACGCAAGGGGAATTTGTCAAAGATTATGGCCTGCGCAACCAAATTCAACGAGCGGCTGTTTCGCTCATGTCAAATATCGCGGAGGGATTTGAACGCGGCACCAATAAAGAATTCGCCCAATTTCTCCATATCGCTAAAGGCACTGCGGGCGAGGTCCGCTCCTTACTTCATATCGCCCTTGAAATCGGTTACATGGACCGTCCAACATTCAAAACACTTCTGGAGTCCGTGCTTTCCATTTCTCGCCGAATTTCCAATTTCATCAAATACCTTCAAAATCGAAAATCAACTTTGCAAGCATTCCCGACCTGATAACCTGATAACCTGACGACTCTTATGGCCAAACGACTCTTAAGAACAGTTATCTCCATCGGTTTCGTTGGCATCGCGCTAAATATCCCGGCCCAAACCAAAAAATCCTACACCCTTGGCCTCGTCGCCAAGTCGCAAGGCAACCCGGTTTTCCAGGCGGCGCGCGTCGGCGCAGAACAAGCCGCCAAAGACCTCGGCCAGAAATACGGCATTGCCATCAAGATCGATTGGCGCACACCGAACGAGGAAGACGCGCAAAAGCAGGCCGAAGCCATCGAGCAACTCGTCCTCGCCGGCGCCGACGGCATCGCCGTCAGTTGCTCGGATGCCAACAAGCTCACCGATGCCATCAACTCCGCGGTGAAGAATGGCGTGCCCATCGCCACATTTGATTCCGATGCGCCCGCGAGCAAACGCTTTGTCACCTTCGGCGTTGACGATGTGAAATGCGGCGAACAAGTCATGGATGAACTGGCCAAAATCATGGGTGGCAAAGGCATTGTGGCCATCCTCGCTGGCAATCAGAATGCGCCGAATCTTCAGAAGCGGGCGCAAGGTGCAAAGAACGCCGCCAAAAAATATCCCGGCATCAAAATCCTCGATACGTTCTACCATAAAGAGACGCCACAGGACGCCGCTGCCAAAGTCGAGCAAGTGATGCAAGCGCATCCTGACATCGCCGGCTGGGCGATGATCGGCGGATGGCCGTTGTTCACCGACAACGCGCTCAAGTGGCAACCCGGCACCGTCAAATGCGTCTCGGTCGATGCGTTGCCGCCGGAGTTGGCCTACCTCCGAAGCGGCCACGTGCAACTTCTCCTCGCGCAGCAAGTCTATGAATGGGGTTACCGTTCGGTTGAGCACCTCATCAACAAAATTCACCTGAAGAAAAATCCAGCCACCGTAAAAGACGTCAGTCCGCTCGTTCCCGTCACCAAAGCAAACGTCGATGAGTTTGCGAAGAACTGGGAAAAGTGGCTGCCGAAGTAGTTCCATATTTGCGGCCAGGTTGCCAGGACCCTGTGTGAAACTGAATTCATTGAAAATGTCTGGGAGCATCCTAATTTGAAATTTGCCACTTCCACAGAGCAGGTTTAAAATGATGAAAATTCGATTGGAACGAGTGAAATTGAACCAACATTCCCCCATTGTCTCCACTGTAACTGCGGTTTGTGTTCAAACCGTCCAAGATACCAACGAAGGAAAAACCAAATAACAACTAAAACACAATGGCTTTCAACGAATTATGAATGACGTCACACAATCCCGCTGGCTACCCATCGTGTTGCTCACCTGCTCGAACATTTTCATGACGTTCGCGTGGTACGGCCATTTGAAATTCAAGAGCAAGCCGCTGATGCTCGTTATCCTTGTGAGCTGGGGAATCGCTTTTTTTGAATACTGTTTTCAAGTGCCCGCCAATCGCTGGGGCAACTCGGTATATTCCGCGTCACAACTGAAAATTGCTCAAGAAGTCATTACACTGTCGGTGTTCGTTGTTTTCGCCATTTTTTATCTCGGCGAAAAAATCCGGTGGAATTACATCGCGGCTTTCGTTTGCATTCTTGCCGCTGTTGCGTTCGCGTTCTTGCCGCAGAAACAATGACCACCAACACGCCCGGCAGGAATTGCGAGTTAGGACACAACAAAATGTTTCGGCCAGGAATTTTTTTCGTGCTTTTGTCTTTCGTTGGCTCGAACCTTCACGCCATCGAAATCATCGCCCATCGTGGAGCGTCGTATGATGCGCCGGAGAACACCGTGGCCGCCTATAAGCTTGGCTGGAAACAAAATGCCGACGCGGTCGAGCTTGATATCTGGCTCTCGAAGGACGGCAAAATCGTTTGCCTTCATGATGACAACACCAGGCACACGGCGGGCGCGGACAAAGCGGTCGCCGACCAGACCCTGGCCGGGTTGCGCGCGCTCGACGCCGGTTCATGGAAAGGCAAAGAATGGAAAGGCGAAAAGCTCCCGACGCTCGACGAGGTGCTTGCGCTTATCCCCGATGGCAAACGCCTCGTCATCGAGATCAAGTGCGGCCCGGAAGCGTTGCCCGAGTTGCAGCGTCTCATCCAGACGTCCGATAAAAAGCCACAGCAACTCGTCATCATCGGCTTCGACTATGAAACAATGGTGCAGGCGAAGCAGCGTTTTCCGCAGATTCCCGTTCTCTACCTTCGCTCTTACAAAAAGGACAAGCAGACCGGCAAATTTCCCGCACTCGACGAACTAATTCACAAAGCCAAGGCTGCCGGACTCGACGGCCTCAACCTCAATTACAAATGGCCGATTGACGCCGCCTTCGTTCAAAAAGTGAAGTCCGCCGGACTGAAACTCTACGTCTGGACTGTTGACAACGACGAGCTGGCGAAGAAGCTCGCGTTTGCCGGCGTGGACGGAATCACCACGAACCGACCGGAGTGGTTGCGGCAGAAACTGAAAACCGCCGGCTAATACACCGAACCGACTCCGATTTTATTTGAGCGTCGTTCGCGCATCTTGCGGCCAATAAGAATGTCCTTCATCTCCTTCCACGATATTACCAAACGTTTCCCAGGCGTGTTGGCGCTGGACGGCGTGAGTTTTGAAGTCGCGCGCGGCGGTTGCCATGCGCTCATCGGCGAGAACGGCGCGGGCAAAAGCACGCTTGGCAAAATCCTCGCCGGAGTTTACACGGCTGACGACGGAGAAATCCAACTTGCCGGCCAACCCATCCACCCGGCCAATCCGCTCATCGCGCGGCAACTCGGCATTGCGATGGTGCATCAGGAACTGGCGTTTTGTCCAAATCTCACGGTCGCGGAGAACCTTTGTCTCGGCGATTTGCCCGCGCACGCGGGCTGGCTGGACCGAAGTCGCATGAGGCAACAGGCGCGCGCGATGCTCGATGAAATCGAAGCGGACATCGACGTGGACCGGCCCATTGGCGAGCTTTCGACCGGGCAGGAACAGCTCGTCCAGATCGCCGCCGCGCTCGGCACGCAAGCCCAGGTCATTGTCATGGATGAACCGACCAGTTCGCTCTCGGCGCATGAAAGCGAGCATTTGTTCAAATTGCTCGCGCATTTGAAGGAGCGCGGCATCACCGTCATCTACGTCTCGCATCGGCTGGAGGAAATCTTTCAGCTTTGTGACACCGTGACGGTGCTGCGCGATGGCCGGCAGGTCGCCACGGAAAGGGTCGCGGATACAAATCGCGACCGTATCATTCACCAGATGATCGGGCGGGAGGTTGTATCCCACACGCCAAAAAATATGTCCCGCCCGCCCGGCGACGAAGTGTTGCGAGTGGAGAATCTTTCTTCACCTGGTAAATTCAACAATGTCAGTTTCAGTTTGCGCGCGGGTGAAGTGCTCGGTTTTGCCGGGCTGGTGGGCGCGGGACGGAGCGAAGTCGCCCAGGCCATCTTCGGGTTGGATGATGCGGCAACGGGAAAAGTTTTCGTTCATGGTAAGGAACTTTCCCTTGGCGATGTGAATGCCGCGTTGGCCGCCGGCATCGGTTTGTTGCCGGAAGACCGGAAGCGGCTGGGATTGGTGCTTAAGATGAACTGCCGCGAGAACACTTCGCTGGCGGCGCTGGATCGTTTGACCCGAAGCGGCTTTGTGCGCCGGAGCGAAGAACAATCCCTCGTGCAACGCCACACGGAGCGGTTGCAGGTGCGAACACCCTCCTTCGAAGCGCCGATTGACGGGTTGAGCGGCGGCAACCAGCAGAAAATCGCGCTGGCCAAGTGGCTCGCGCGCGAGTGCGACATCCTCATCGTGGACGAACCGACGCGCGGCGTGGATGTTGGCGCGAAGGCCGAGATTCACCGGCTGCTCGATGAACTGGCGTGCCAGGGATTGGCCGTGTTGCTCATTTCATCCGAATTGCCCGAGGTGATGAACCTGAGCCGCCGGATTCTGGTGATGCGCGAAGGCGAATTGGTGGGCGAACTGGAACGAGCAGATTTCTCGCAGGCCAACCTAATGCGGCTGATGGCGGGAGTCGAAGCCGGCGCGGTTGGTTAGTGAACGAGGCTCAAACCAAAAGAAGTTGGCAGTAGCCGTTCGATTCAGATTTAACGCAAAGGCGCAAAGAGGCAAAGGCGCAAGGGCGAAAAGACGCTTCAACACCCCATCGGTGGCACAGGCGGAACCGAAGTGCGATACCATTGACGACCCTTTCACGTCAGTGATTGAGTTACTGTTCCGACGGCGTTCAATGGTATAAGATTCTCGCCATGAGCGATGCGCCCAGATTCCGAGCCGAGTATTTTATCCGAGAAAACATCCAGGAGTTGGAAACCTATGCATCAGTTTTCCACAATCGAATTGCCCGCGCTTTCGAGAACCTGGACGAGGACGCAGAACAATTGCAATCGGAAGAGTATGACCGCCTGTGTGGAACGCCGGCTGGTCCATACGACTACCCGTCCTGGCCAGCAGAGATGGCATACTTTAAGGGTGTTGACTTTTATTTGGCAACGGATGCTACCAGAGCGCCGCTGAAAGGCAGTGGCGACGCCTTGCAGCGTTCCGTGCCATGAGTGCCGCTGAACACAAACAACATTATACCGACGCGGAAACGGTGACTTTCCTCGCGATGCTAAAGGATCCAAGACCCTAAGTGAATTGAACCGTGCATAAATAAATCTTGGATTCTCCTGGACACCGAAACGACCGGCTTCGCGGCACCCGTTTTCGTTGTCGAACTAGCCGCGCAGCGGATGGTTGGCTGGGAACCAGACGGCAAACCATTCCGAAAACTGCTGAATCAAAACACGGACATTCCCGCCGAGGCATCCCGCGTTCACGGTTACACCCGCGAAATTCTGGAGCGTGACGGGGAAAAGCCAGTGCAAGTCTATCGGGAATTTGCGGAATACACGGGCAATCTGCCGCTCGTCTCGTTCAATCTCGAATACGACCTGGACGAAGTGTTGAAGCCGGAGTGGCGGCGGCTACGCGTGGCTTCCATCGGCAGCCAAGGTCTCTGCGCTCTGCGACTGGCCCAGCGGCTTCTCGATCCCGTGCCCGCCGGCAACTGCAAGCTGCAAACGCTCCGGCAGTATTATCGCCTGCCGGAACGCGGCGCGCACACGGCTTTGGGTGACGTGCAAACCGTCGCGGATTTGTTCGCGCAAGTGCTCCGACCCATTGCCGGACATCGCGGTTTGGATACGTGGGAAAAGCTCGTCGAGTTTGCGGCGGAAGAGTGGTATCCGTCCCGCATCGCTTTTGGAAAGCACAAGGGCCGGTTGTTTCAAGAAGCCCGGAAAGACGCCGAATTGCGGCGCTGGCTCGACTGGCTCGCCAGTTCTTCCAACGCCCGCAGCGCGAAAATGGGCCGTTGGTATCTGCATCAACTGGAAATCAAACCGCAAGCCGACGGCACCCTGTTCGCCGCGCCTCCATCCAAAAGCAAAGGCAAGCGTGCCGAAAAACCGGGAGCCGTCGAATTCGCCGCGCTCGTGATTTACGTCAATCCAGAGTTGGCCGAATTTCGGCAGTTGGTCGCCGGTGCCAGGGCGCGCTTGGCAGAATTGGAAACCGATTACACCAAGGAGAAGTCGCGGGTGGACGCGATGCAGGCGATTCTTTTCCGTCGCTTGCGCGAGCATTACCAGAAACGCGACCGGCTGCGGCTCATTGTTGACTACCGGAGAAAGTATTTGAACTCCCTGATACGCGGCGGCGATGAGGAAGCCAAACAAGCTGAGGAGAATTACGAACGCGCCAAAGCACAGACGGACAAAGATTACGAAGAAACAGCGGCAGCCGTAGCCAAGAAGAAAAAGTTGACCGCTGAGGAAGAAGCCGAATTGAAACGGCTTTGGACGAAGTTGGTCAAACTGTTTCACCCCGACCGCTTCGCCCACGAGCCGGACAAGCTGGAGACGTATCACAAGCTCACCAGTGCCATCAATCGAGCCAAAGACGCCGGCGACATAAAAACGCTGCGGGAGATCGCGGACGACCCGCATGGATTCATTCTGCGCCAAGGCTGGACGAGTCTGGATTTCAGCGACACAGCAGAACTGGCACAGTTGCGGCGGCTGCACGAAACGCTACAACTCGAAATCATCACCGTCCTAGAATCACTGAACCAATTACGGGAGAGTCCTGATTACGAGCTTTGCCGAATCAGCGAGCGAAAGCCCGGCGTGTTGGATGAACTTGCAGCGGAGCGAAAGAAGCTACTGGAAAAGGAAAGCGCCGAATTGGAAGCGGACGCCAGCCGTCTCTCCGAAGAAATCAAGGAGTTATCGGGCCAGGCGACTACGGGCATCAGTTAGTCAAAGAGTTGAAGTTTGAGAGTTGAGAGTGGCGAGTCGAAAAGAGTTTTCCGACTCGCCTTTTTTTTCTCAGCCCACGCGGAAGGAGATTCGGGCGATGAGGTCTTTGCCGAAACTGTGCTGGAGGCGTTCGAGGATTTCGCGGCGGCGGTAGCGGACGATTTCACTGAGCCACACGCTGTTGTCCACGGTGACGAACAAGGTGCCTTTGTGAATGCCGGTCGGTTGCGCATGGGCGGCAAGGTTCGGGTCGATCAAGTTGTTCCAGACTTTCACCACCTCGGCTTCTGCGCGGCGTTTGTCGATGCGCAGATCCGTCAGCACGCGCGGCATGACGTCGCCAGCGGTGCGGGTGCGGATCGTCCGGGCTTTTTCCAAGGGCGCAACATCCACGCCGCGCCACGCCGCGAGGACGCGTTGTCGAGCGTTCGGTCGGGGCAGGCTGGAACGGAGCGGGCGGATCGGGAAAGGACGATTCATTAACTCTCAAATTAAAAATTAAAAATTAAAAATGAAAAACTAAGAATTGGGGAATGTTCTCACAGTGCTGGTCTCTGACATCCGCCTTCTGTCCTCAGACTTTCGCGGCGGGTTGTTCATCCAGGACCAGAACGCCGTGCGGCGGCAGGTCGTAATTGCCGGTGAAGGTGCTGCCGGTCAGGAAATCGTGCATCGGTTTATAGAATTGAATGCGCACGGGTGAATTTTGATGGTTGAGGAGGAAGTAGATTTTCGTGTCCGCCTTTTGCCTCATGCTGACTTCCACGGTGTCCGGCACCTTGAGCAGCGGGAAGAGGTTGCAGGTTTGGCGCAGCCACACAATGAGGTCGTAGTAAAAATGTTGGTGGCTCATGGTGCCGATATAGACGGCCTTGCCCAGACCAAAGTTGTTGATGGTGACGGCGGGACGACCCGCGTAGAAATCCTTGGCATACATGGCCAGTACCTGGCAGCCCTTGGGTTCGATAATGTCGCACCAGAGGCGCGCGGGATGCAAATGGCTGGTGGGGAACGCGCCTTTGAACGTCATGTGATTTTCTTCGCCGGGCGGCAACGGGTCAAATTCCAGAACTTCCAGGCCAAACAGGTCGGTCATGTCGTGCGGAAACCCATGATCGGAGGCGATGTGGTGTTCATCCAATAATCCCGTGTTGAACGTGGCCACGAGCGTGCCCCCGTTCTGAACGTAGAGTTTCAGGCGGTCGGCCTCGCCGCCTGCCAACAGGCTGAGCGACGGAGCAATGACCAGTTTGTATCTGGACAGGTCTTCGGTGGGCCGGGCGAAATCGACCGGGATATTGCGGTCGTGGAGCGCGCTGTGAAAAAGCTGGATGTGGTCGCGCAGCTTGAAATGTTTGTTCGGCTGCATCGGTTGCTTGAGCGACCACTCGTTCTCATGGGTGAAGAGGATGCAGGTTTCGGCCACGACCTTGGTGCCTTTGAGGACGGGCGACAGGAGTTTCACTTCGTCGCCAATCTGGCTGATTTCCTTGTAAACGCGGTTGTCGCCGCGGCCATCATGCGTCAGCACGCCGCCATAGAATTTCTCCGAACCGATGCGAGGTTGACGCCAGAAAAAGTAAAGCACGCCGGTGGCACCACGCGAGAGAAGCTGGTAAGTGAACAGCCTCACGACGCTGGGCCGGACCAGCGAATTAACATCCTGCCAATTGACATGACCGGCCTTTTGCTCAATCACCCAAAAGCCCGCGTCATTGTCCGGGGTTCTGATTTTGTCCTTTTTGAGCGACCGCATGATGTCGATTTCGCAGGCGTTCTCAGCCGAGCGGGACTTGATGGTCGCGTTGCTGTCCACGGAAACAAAATCCAGCGCCCCGGCCATGTCGAAATGGTCGAATTGGCGGGTCAGGGCACGAAGGTTGGTGGTGACAGGCGCGTGAGGAGTCAGTTCGTGGAGCAAGTCCACCTGCATTTTGACGTAGGCCACGATGGTGTCGCTGGAGAAGCGCATCCAATCCATCACCAGCGCCGGATTGTGGACGGTCGGCGCACGCATGGGCATCGGCACTTGGTCCCAGTCGGTCACGATTTGGCTCCAAAAGCGAGTGCCCCAAGCTTCGTTGAGCTTTTGAATGGTTTCGTATTTGGCCTGCAACCAGGCGTGCCAGTCGAGCCGCGTCTCCGGGTTGAATGAAAACTCCGTGGTATGTCCGCCGATGCCGTTGTCGATCTGCCAGGCGATCAATTGCGGATGTTTGCCCAGCGCGGTGGCCATGGCGGTGACGATGCGTTTGGAGTATTCCCAATAAACATCGCTATTCAGGCAATAAGCGTGCCGGGTACCCTCGTGCATGGGCAGGCCGCGCTCGTCGAGCGGCAGAATCTCCGGATGTTTTCGCGCCAGCCAGATGGGCGGGGCGGCGGTGGGCGTGCCGAGCACCACTTTGATGTTGGCTGCCTTCATGACCTCCATCGCGCGCTTAAGCCACTCGAAGTCGTAATTGCCTTCTTTCGGTTCGCAAAGACCCCAACTGAATTCGCCCATGCGGACGACATTGATGCCGGCGGCCACCATGAGATGCGCGTCGCGTTGCCAGCGGGACTCCGGCTCCTCCGGGGTGCCGGCGTAAGGATAGACCCAATGTTCAGGATGATAATCGACGCCAAAATACATAAATTCGGTTACTTGCGGCTGGTTTTGCCACCAGTCTAAGCCGCGTCGCGGCCCTTGCAATCCCAAAATAGAAAAAGTTCCGCTTTCAGCGTATTCAAGATTTGTCCCTCGACTCGTTCGAACCGCCTCGGTAAAACAGTAGAAACGAAAAAATGGAACGTCGGGTTACGACTCATCCCGGCTGGTGTCGTTTCACTGTTCAATCGTATGCTTGAATCGACGCAGCTACGATGGAAGGCAGTCCTCATCGGACTGTTGATTCTGTCGGCATCGTTACCGCTGGTTGCGCAATCGTCATCCAAAACCGAGCCTGGGATCGTAATGACCTGTGTGGTTGCGGACGGGAAAGGGCAATCGGCGGATGTGATCGTGGTTCCGAATGTCTGGCTTTACGTGCCGTCAGGAACGTCGCCCACTCCGTTTCTTTCCGCGCGAAAATTCACCGCTGTCTGGAACGGTGACCTCTCCGTTGATCTCCGGTCCGACTACAGCTTTCAAACTGAACTGAATGGAGAATTTAAACTGGAGATCAACGGGGCGACGGTTTTGGAAGTGAGTGGCGAGGGGAACCAATCTACGCCCGGCAAACCGGTGCGCCTCAACAAAGGCGCGAACATACTCAGCGCCACTTTTCGCAGTCCCGCGCAGGGCGATGCTTTCGTTCGTCTCTTCTGGTTCAACCAGGAAACTCCGCGCGGCCCGATGCCGCTGTCCGCACTGTCCCATTCGACGGGGAATGCGGACTTGCAACGCGCGGAAAAACGGCGCTTCGGTCGGGAATTGTTCATTGAGTATCGTTGCCACAAATGTCACACAGTCCCCGCCGCGGGTTCCGGCATGTCCGAAATGTCGATGGACGCTCCGTCGTTTGAAGGAATCGGCGCGCGCCGCAATTACGAATGGCTGTCGCGCTGGATTCGCGACCCCCGAACACAGCGGGCCACCGCCCACATGCCGAAAATCCTGCGCGGTCCGCAAGCGAAAGAAGAGGTTGATGCCATCGCCGCTTTTCTCGCCTCGCAAAACAACGGTTCGGCTTCAAAGGAAGACCCGCAGACGACCGATGAACAAAAGGAAGCGGGCAAACGACTTTTTGAAACGCTGCATTGCACCGCCTGTCACAATCCGCCGGACGCAAACGAAATCGATGTTCGCGGGATTTCGTTGAAACATGTCCGCGCCAAATTTGCGGCCGGAAACTTATTCGCATTCCTGCTCAAGCCCGAGGCAGATTACGCCTGGACGCGAATGCCGAATTTCAAACTCAGGCCGGACGAAGCAGTTCAATTGGCCGCGTTTCTCAATTCCGTCGCCGATAAACCGGCGGACGTTTTATTGCCGGCCGACAGCGCGATCATCGAGCGCGGTAAAAAATTGGCGCAGACCCGCGGTTGCTTGAATTGTCACACCCTCAATCTGGAAAACCAATTCTCCATCCGATCGCTGGTGGAACTGACGCCCGGCAAGTGGAGGCAAGGTTGCCTCGCGGAAAAACTTCCCAATGACTCCAAGTCGCCGCAATTTGATTTCACCGCGGACGAGCGCGAGGCATTGCAGGCTTTCGCCACCACCGATCCGGCCGCACTCACACGTCACGTCCCGGCGGAGTTTGCCGGGCGGCAATCGCGCCTGCTCAATTGCCGCGAGTGCCATGGAAAACTGGAGGGCATTCCGCCGTTTGAAATCCTCGGCGAAAAGCTGAAGCCGGAATGGGCGGCAAAATTCATTGCCGGAGAAGTTTCCTACAAGCCGCGCCCGTGGCTGGAATCGCGCATGCCCGCGTTCGCCAGCCGCGCCAAACTACTGGCACAAGGTTTGGCCATGCAACACGGGTATCCGGCGCACACTCCCGCCGAACCCCCCATCGACATGGACGCCGTCAAACTGGGTCGGAAACTGGTTTCGGCGGTCGGCGGCTTTTCCTGCGTCACATGTCACGACGTCGGCGACACGGGCACGAATCAGGTCTTTGAAACGCCAGGCCTCAACCTGGCCCGCAGCGGTGAACGGTTGCTCAAACCTTTTTTCAAACGGTGGGTGCGAAACCCCGTTCAGATCGACCCCGCCACGAAGATGCCGGTTTATTTTGATGAGAACGGCAGGAGTCCATTGACCGATTTTTATGATGGCGACGGCTCAAAAACCATTAACTCGATCTGGCAATACCTTCGGCTGGGCGAAAAAATGCCGCCGCCGCCAACCCCCTGACAAGACCGATTCGTTGCGTCTCTCCGCCTGATAGCGTCCTGATTTGGCAATGAATGCGACTCGTTTGGAGCGCGGCTGGGCCGCAAGACCGGCCGCAGATTGTTTGAGTGTGCTGCGGCTGGCACTTCATGCACAGCCGCCCGCCCGTGAATCGGGACACTGTCCCCGCCTGATAAACTTGACTGGACAGACTGGGCCGCGTCTAATCATTTCCACAATTCGATGAAAACATTTTCATCATGCCGTATGGCCGCCATTTTTACCGTCACTTGTGCGCTTACACTCACCGCTGCGGAAAAACCGGCGGTCGCCAAACCGAATGAACTTACTTCCGCTGAGGAAGCGGCCGGTTGGAAACTCCTTTTCGACGGCAAGACCACGAAGGGCTGGCATAGCTTCCAAAAGCAAACCTTCCCGGACCACGGTTGGGTGATCGAAGCCGACTGGCTCAAATGTATCGCCGGCGGACACGGGGGCGACATTATCAGCGACGCCGAGTTTACTGATTTTGAACTGACCTGGGATTGGCGACTTGCGCCCAAGGCGAACAATGGCGTCAAGTATTTCGTCACCGAATCGCGCGACCGGGCCCTAGGCCACGAGTATCAGATGGTGGACGGCGCGGAAGAGGGCGATCCGATTCACAGCACCGCCTCGTTCTACGCCGTGCTGCCGCCTAAACCCGACAAGCCGTTGAAGCCGGCTGGCGAGATCAACCATTCCCGCGTGATTGTTCGCGGTAATCACGTCGAGCACTGGCTCAACGGCGCGAAGGTGCTCGAATATGAGTTGGGCAGTGACGAAGTAAAAGCCGCCGTGGCCAAAAGTAAATTCAAAAACGTGGCAGGCTTCGGCACTAAAATCAAAGGCCACATCCTGCTCACGTATCACAATGACGAATGTTTGTTCCGCAACATCAAGATTCGCGAACGGGTGACGCAGTAGCGGATCGGAGTGGTCGTGTCGCGTTAGCTTGCTCAATCACCCAACTCCTGTCCGCCAAATCGGGGCAAGGCCATGCGGCGCTTGACACGGTTGTCAGTTTCCGCATCGTTCACCTTCAAAATGAAACCGGGGTTTTTATTCCCTTGTACCGTTGGGGTCTGGTTGATCGGTATCGCGACCGGTTTCAGCCAATCTGTGGAATTCAAGGGCGCACCGCCCGCAGACAAGCCGCCAAAGGAATCACCGCTGACTGCCGAGGAACAGCAACTCACGTTTACTCTTCCAACTGGTTTCGAGATCCAATTGGTCGCCGCCGATCCGGACATCAACAAAGTGGTCGCCATCAGTTTCGATGAGGCTGGCAGGTTGTGGGCGAACACGGCCACCGAATATCCGCTCGACGGCAACGAAACTCCAGAACGTGCAAAAGAACTTTACCAACGCGGCGGCAAAGACCGCGTGCTGATCTTCGACACACCGATGCAACCGGGCCGTCAAAAACCGCGCACCTTTGCCGAGGGCATGGCGATGCCGATGGGCATTCTGCCGTTCAAGGACGGCGCGATTGTCGGTCAAGGGCCGGACATTTTTTTTCTGCGCGACACTGCTGGCAACGGCAACGCGGACAAGAAGGAACCCTTGCTTACCGGTTTTGGCATTCAAGATTCGCATCTCATGCCGCACGGGTTCACGCGCGGGCCAGGCGGCTGGATTTATCTCGCGCAGGGTGCCTTCAACTCTTCGTCGGTCAAGACGAAGGAAGGGTCAACCGTCCAGTTCGACCAATGCAAAATGGCCCGCTTCAAACCGGACGGCACACAGTTTGAAATCGTCGAAGCTGGCTTGAATAACATCTGGGGCTTCGTGATCGATCGCTCCGGTGAAATGTTTATCCAGGAGGCGAACGATCTCGGCTATCCCGTAGTGCCGTTTTTCATCGGCGGCAGTTATCCCGGCATTGGCATGCACAAGATGAACCCGTACTCACCGTGGCAACCGCCGCTGGCCAAATTTGAAATGGGCGGCACCGGCTTGTCCGGTCTGGCGCTGGCGGAAGATCAGAACGGTTTTCCGCCGCCGTATCGCGACGTGATGTATGTCGCCAACCCGATCACCGGGAAAATCCAGGCGATCAGGATTCATCCCGACGGTGCCGGCCATCGGCTCGAAAAACTACCTGACTTCGTCAACTGCGCCGACCCGTGGTTTCGGCCGATTGCGATTCAGTTCGGGCCGGACGGCTGTCTCTACGTTTTGGATTGGTACAACAAAATCATTTCCCATAACGAAGTCCCGCGCACACATCCGGAACGCGACAAGTTCCGCAGCCGCATCTGGCGCGTGCGGCACACGACGATGACGCGACGTATCATACCTGACCTGACAATGATTCTCGAGAAGGAATTACCGCTTCATCTCGCCGCCGGTTCGACCTGGGAAGCGCGCGCTGCTACGCGTCAAATCATCGATCGCAAGGCGTTCAGCCTGGTGCCGGCGCTGAAGAAAATGGTTGAAAATCCTGACGCGGACGACCGGCTGCCCGCTCGCCTCAACGCGCTTTGGGCGCTGGAGGGTTTGGGTAAAGTCGAACTGGCAACATTGCGGAAGCTCGTGAAAGACGAAAGCCGGGACAAGCGCCGCGAAGCCGTGCGAGTTCTTGGCACACAGAAATTTTCTCCAAACAAGATCGTGGCCACTCTGGAGCCCGTCCTCGACGATGTCGATCCGCAAGTTCGGGCCGAAGTCATCCGCACTTTGAATGGGATCTCCACCCCGGACACGAAAGTCATCGAGCTGCTGGTGCGATTGGGCAAACCGCAGATCGACGGACCCATCATCAAGCCACAACAGGGCGGCGAGCCGACGTTGGCCGCCGGCCCCGGGGCGGATCGCGCGTTCGAGCGCAGTCTGGTTCGCGCAGCGTTGGAGAAGCAGCCGCAGGCACTGGCCATTTTTCTCGACTCGGAAACCGGCAAAAGGGTTCCGCTGGAGAACCGTCTCCTCGCGATTCTGGCGCTTGGCGGGAGAGCGGGCGCGTTGCAACTCGCTCGCAACGTGCCTGAAATCAAACGCCCGCTCACCGAGGAGGAACTGGTATTGCTGGCACGATTCAGCGACGACCCTGCCGTCGGCAGAGTTTTCAACGACTTCCTGAAAACCACCGATACACAAGCGCAAATCCTGCTGACCCTGTTGAAACTGCGCGGGCGGGTGGAGAACCCGCAATTCGCGGCGTATGTGACCACCGCCGCCAAATCACATGTAGAGCACGACGCCTCCGAGGCCGCGCAGAATCTGTTGATCGAATTGGCGACCGGTTTTCGTCTCCGCGAACTTGAACCTGAGGTTGTCGCCTACACTACCAAAGCAGGACAAACGCCGGAGCGGCAGTTGGCCGGCTTGAAGGCGCTCCGTGAATTAGGCGCGGACCGGGTTGAGTTGTTCCAGCGCCTGACGCTTGGTGGCAAACCGGGAGAACCGTTGCAACGGGAGGCGGTCGCCGCGCTGGCCTCAGCTCGCAACGAGCGCGCGGTGCCGTTACTCGTGGAGATCTGGCCGGTGTTGCCCGTCAGCCTTCGGAAAGTTGCGGTGGACCGGCTCACGAGTTCCGAGACAAACAGCCGCGCATTGTTGCGCGCCGTCAAGAACGGCGACATCGCCAAACAGGAACTCGATGAGTATTCGCTCGACGAGCGGTTCAAAGTGCACCCTCTTGCTCCTCCGCCTCTTCCTCTTGAGNNGTATTCGCTCGACAAGCTCAAGACGATTCTTGGTGACGATCCTGAACTTACCGCGTTGCGCCGTGAGTTGAGCGTCAGCCTCCGGCCCGTATTGCGTCTTAACGGTCATAACGAAGACTACGTTGATTCCAAGATTCAACTCGACGGCCCGTTCACGGTGGAGACATGGATCAAACTCGATCCGGGCATTGACAATGAGGACGGCATCCTGGGCGTTCCCGGCGGAGCGGATTTTAATTTTGCCGGTCGATGGTTTCGGGTTTTCGCCGGACAACAACACGGTGACGTCATTATCGCGAACAAAAAAATCGAGCCGGACGTCTGGACACATGTCGCCGTCACCCGCGACGACACCGGACAATTCCGAATTTTTTTCAACGGCGAACCGGATACCGCCAAAGGGCGGCCCTTGAACATCGTTTTCACCAACCTCGACATTGGCCGCACGATACCGGCGAAGGGCACCGCCGGGAACCTGGCTGAATATCGTATTTGGAATGTCGCCCGGTCGGCTGATGAAATCCGCGACACCTGGCAGATCAGTTTCAATGGTGAAAAACTTCCAGCCGGATTGGTTCATTATTTCGCCGGCGATTCGTGGGGCAGACTCAACGGCCAGGCGAAAGTGGAACAGACGATGGATTTCCCGGCATTACTCGGCGCGGCTGAAGCGCGGGCGCAAAAAGCAAAGTTCGACGTCTATCGTCAATACACCAAAGGTCGCGGTGACGAAGCCAGAGGCAAGGCGATGTTCACAACGGTCTGCATGACTTGTCACAATGTTCACGGCGAAGGAGCGAACATTGGTCCGACATTGAACGGCGCCGGTACGATGGGCACGGAAGGATTGCTGCGTTCCATCCTCACTCCGAACGCCGCTGTGGAATCGGGTTACTACCGGTTTCGGATCGAGACCAAAGACAATGATCTGCTCGAAGGCTTTTTGGTTTCGCAGAATGAAATGGAAATTATTTTACGACAGTCCGGCAGCGAAGATTTGCATATTCGGCGCGATAAGGTGAAACGGGCTTCATTCACTAAAACGTCGATAATGCCGGAAGGCTTGCTGGAAGCGATGAAAGCGCAAGACGTTGCTGACCTGTTCGCGTATTTGAAAACTTTGAAGTAAATCCAATCGGGCGACGGCTTACTTGCCGATCAACGATTCCACCAAGTCGCTGAGCTGGTTTGCGTGATAGGGTTTGGCGAGAAAGCCGTCCGGTTTGATCGCCGAATCACGATAAATGTCTTCGCTCACGGTTCCGCTGACCAAAAGGGTTTTCAAACCCGGGTTCGCAAGCTTGCATTTTTTCAGCAGTTCCATGCCATTCATCTGGTGCATGGCATAATCGGTGATGAGCAGTTTGGGCGGGTGATTGGCCGAACGAAACTCCCCAAAGGCGACGTCCGGATCACGAAATGTCTTTAGCCGGTATCCCAATGGCTCCAAAATGAACGTGGCCAACTCCAGCAGAATGGGTTCGTCATCGACCACGAAGATCAGCGTCCCTGAATTGCCGCCAGCTTGGGAGTTCATTTATTTAGGCTCACACGTTTCGTTGCCGCTTCTTAGCGGAGTTATTAAGTGCCAGCGTCGCCTGGTTTGCAAGCTGTGTTTAAGGCGGGCAAACAGGTCGGCTTGGTGCCAAGCGGGCTCAATTTCCCGTTGCGCCTGCTTTCACTTGATCGTAACCTCTGGCGCGTTAGAGGTAACTAAACCTGCCAATTCACGTTGGAGTCATCTTATGAAACCTGATAAAACGCCCCGCAAAAAGGCCGTGAAAGCAGTCGCAGCGGCTCCGCGAGTCCGCCGCGCCGCCAACCCCGAGTCGCAAACGGCACCCGCCACCCGAACCACGCCAAAGCCAGGACCTGCTAAGAAGACAATTCTGAAGATACCCCCACTGCTCCTGGAGGGTGATGCGTCACCACCACCACCGGTCAGTGGTCCCGGTCAGCGGTATGCATTGGGGCCAATTCCGCCGGCTGAACATTTTATCGACACCGGAGATTTTGGGGAACTGCCTGAAGCTTATGGCACCAAGCAGTTGCTATTGACCGCGCGCGACCCCCACTGGCTCTACGCGCAATGGGACTTGACCCGTGATCAACAAAAAAAATACAACGCACTATCGGCTGACCGCCATCTGGTTCTCCGCGTTTACATTGACTCTGTCGGGTGCGAACCCTTGACCCAAATCCATGTCCATCCGGAATCTCGCCATTGGTTTGTGCCCGTGGACCGGGCTGGAACCAAGTATGTCGCCGAACTCGGTTACCACCGCGCCGGCGGTAAATGGGTGACCGTCTCCACGTCCGGCGCCACGCTGACGCCGCCGGATGCGATGTCTGCGGACATGTCGGTGCAATTTGCAACGCTGCCGGTGGATGTGCCTTTTGCCCAACTGCTACAACTTGTCAAAGCGGTCATGCGTGAACAAAGCCCACTGATTCAAATGGTGGAACAGCTTCGTGCCGGCGGCTGCTTGCTATTGCCGAAGGAACATCTCCCGCCCGCCGGACAGTGGACGCCCGAACAGGAGCGCGCACTGGCCGAAATTGTCACCATGGACGATGTGCGCCGCGTCTGGATTGGTTCGCTGGAAATCACTGAATTGATTCGCCGCCAGCTTGCACGTGACATTTCTTCGGCGGGCGTCGCACAATTTTCACCCCCAACCTCGCCCGGCGTGTCGAGCATTTCCAGTCCGTTCGGCGGCGTGCAACGGCCAAAATCATTTTGGTTCAATGTCAACGCCGAACTGATTCTCTACGGTGCAACCGAACCGGATGCGACCGTCACCGTCGGAGGTCGCACCATCAAGTTACGTTCTGACGGCACGTTCAGTTACCGCTTCGCCCTTCCGGATGGACAATATGAACTTCCGGCAGTGGCCACGTCTGCCGACGGAACTGACGCGCGGCGGGCTGAGCTACATTTCGGACGGAGCACAGATTACACCGGCGATGTTGGCACGCACCCGCAAGATGCTGTGCTCAAGCCGCCCCGGGCTGAGCACCTGGCCTAAGCCGGCATGAACCCTTACAAGAAAGCCGCACTAGTACTCATACGACTGTTCGCGTCCGGCTTTATGCTGTTTGGTTTTATCTACCTGGGACTCTACTTGTTCAAAAGTTATCTGGCCAAGTCCGAAGTGCAAACAGGAAGTTGTCTTTTATTGGCCATTCCGGATGTGATTGGTTTGGTAATCCTCATAAAAAGCTCTGCGATCGCCAATCGCTTGACCCAGGATTTCGATGAGTGAACTCTGCCGATGCGAAAATAAATCACCCGGCGCGGCTGAAGTTCCGTCAGCGCGATCTTGTGGCTTAACTTTTTCCCTTTAAACTTTCCCCATGCAAGGTTACTTCGCACTCGTTTTGCACGCCCACCTCCCGTTTGTCCGACACCCGGAGCACGAAAAATTTCTGGAGGAGAACTGGCTCTTTGAAGCGATCACGGAGACCTACATTCCGCTGATCCAGGTCATGGACGGCTGGCTGCGTGATGGCATGGAAACACGCCTGACGCTTTCGCTCTCGCCGACGCTATGTTCGATGTTGCTCGACCCGCTGCTGCAGGATCGCTATCAGCGTCATCTTGAAGGGTTGATTGAACTGGCGGAGAAGGAAATCCATCGCACGCATTGGGACCGGGCTTATCACGAGCTGGCCTGGATGTATCATCATCGCTTCACGACCATCCGCAACACTTACTTCGCCTACGGTCGAAATATTGTCGGTGCGTTTCGGAAGTTTCAGGAACAGGGCAAACTGGAGATCATCACCTGCGCCGCCACGCATGCCTTGTTGCCGTTGCTCGCCGATCATCCGCCCTCTCTTCGCGCGCAGATTCTCGTCGCTCGGGATCATTATCGGAGATGCTTTGATTGCGAGCCGTCCGGCATCTGGCTGCCGGAATGCGCTTACGCCGAGGGTGTGGAGAATGCTTTGCAGGAAGCGAACATCCGCTGGTTCATTACCGATACTCACGGCATCTTGCACGCCCGCCCGCGTCCGCGCTACGGCGTGTTTGCGCCGATTTACACGCCCAACGGCATCGCGGCCTTTGGTCGCGATCTGGATTCCGCCAAACAAGTCTGGAGCAAACACGAAGGGTATCCCGGTGACGTTCGTTATCGCGATTTCTACCGCGACATTGGTTTTGATCTCGATTTCGATTACGTCAAGCCGCACCTGCCTGCGCCGGATCAACGCGGTTTTACCGGCATCAAATATCACCGCATCACCGGCAGTGCGGACGAAAAACAAGTCTATGACCGTGGTACCGCCCTGCAAGTGGCCGCCGAACACGCCGGACATTTCCTTGGCGCGCGGATGGGACAGATCCAGCAGCTCGCCGGCATCATGGATCGTCCACCGCTGTTGCTCTCGCCGTACGACGCCGAATTATTTGGCCATTGGTGGTACGAAGGACCGGAGTTCCTCGATTATTTCGTGCGCAAGACTCACTATGACCAACAAATCGTTTCGCTCATCAGCCCCCGGGAGTATTTGCGTTGTCATCCCACGCAACAAGTCGCCACACCGAGCGCTTCAAGCTGGGGCGCGGAAGGTTACTGGAACGTCTGGTTGAATGAGACCAATGAATGGATTTATCCGCATCTGCACATCGCCCAGGAACGCATGACGGAGCTGGCGCGGCGTTTTCCACGCGCTGACGGACTAAGGAAACGGGCCTTGAATCAGGCCGCCCGCGAACTGATCCTCGCCCAGGCAAGCGATTGGCCATTCATCCTCCGCACCGGAACCAGTCCCGACTACGCGCGCAAACGGGTTAAAGATCATCTTCTTCGATTCATTGCTCTGCACGAACAGCTCACGACCACGCGCATTAATGAAAAGTGGCTCAATCGAATTGAGTCAGCGGACAACATTTTCTCCGATTTGAACTACCACTACTGGGCTTGACGCCGTGCGTGCTGGTCAGCGATTCGGAATCGCCAGAGCGGTGGTCGAATCCAATATTGACCGGTGTCAAGTCGATAAGCAAAGTTTGTCCGATGACGCAGAAAAATCCACCGGTTCATTGCGATTTTGATCGCCGCCAATTTTTGCGGGCGGCGGCCTTGATCGGCCTGGCGGGTTTGTTTGGCGGCTCATCGTTGAATTCCCTTGCTCAGGATACCATCAACCTTCCGTTCGAAAATGGCGAACGTCCGTTGGTCAAGTATCCGCAAAAGCGTCCGCTTGTCCGCATCACGACGCGACCACCGCAATTGGAAACGCCCTTCTCCGTTTTTAATGAAAGCGTGATCACGCCGAATGATGCGTTCTTCGTGCGCTATCATCTAACACTTTCGCCGCCGCCAAACCTTGATGCCAAAACTTTTCATGTGTCCGTCCTGGGAAAGGTAAAGACGCCTCTGGCTTTTTCCATGGCCGACTTGAAATCACAGTTTGAGCCGGCTGAAATCGTGGCGGTGAATCAATGTTCCGGCAATAGTCGGGGTTTTTTTAAGCCGCGGGTTGGCGGCGGCCAGATGGGCAACGGTGCCATGGGCAACGCCCGCTGGAAGGGCGTTCGCCTAAAGGACGTTTTGGAGAAAACCGGCGTGGCGGCTGGAGCGCGCCAGGTGACGTTTAATGGACTGGATGCGCCGTTGGTTGCCAAAACCCCGGACTTCGTCAAGGCGCTGGAATTGGACCACGCCCTCGATGGTGAAGTCCTATTGGCTTACGAGATGAATGGAGAAGACCTGCCGATGCTCAACGGGTTTCCTTTACGCCTTGTTGTGCCAGGTTACTATGGAACCTACTGGGTCAAGCACGTGCATGAAATCACGGTGATCGACGAGGAGTTCAATGGCTTTTGGATGAATACGGCCTATCGAATTCCCGACAACGGCTGCGCCTGTGTAGAACCAGGCACGACGCCAAAAAAAACTCTTCCGATCAATCGCTTCAACGTCCGNNGACCTCGGGAAATATTCGTTCCGCGAATGGCAAACGTCCTTCACACCCAAAAGCGCCGGCGTGTTCGCTTTGAAAGTGAAAGCGACCAATCGCATTGGGCAGTCGCAACCCATGGAGCCGCTTTGGAATCCGGCGGGCTATATGCGAAACGTAGTCGAAACCGTGCGGCTCAGAGCGGTGTGAAGATTTATGTCAGTTAGAAAAAATACCAGACCGATCAGTTGGTTCGCGGCTTTCACCATGGGTGTTACATTCGCGTCCTGGCCGGTGGTTGCGGTGGAAGTGAAATTCACTTTGCCGCCGGAAACGAACAAATTCAAGCCAGGCCCCGGCTCAGAAATTGCCGCGGCACATTGCGTCATTTGCCATTCGGCAGATTATATTTCCNNACCACGCAACCGTCCATGCCGCGCGCCTTTTGGAAAGCTGGCGTGCAAAAGATGCAGAAAGTTTACGGTGCGCCAATTCCCGACGCACAAGTGGAGCAGTTGGTGGATTACCTGGTGAAAAATTATGGCGACGAAAAGTCACGCGGCACACCCCCAGCCACGAGTCCCGTCAAATAAACCTTTGCACCAGGGTGGAATTTGTTACAGATAGGCAACGCGCCTTCTTTGCAGAAGGCTGAATGCGCACGCTTTACAATATTTTATTCACTGTTTGTTTCTGGCTGTCATCGCCTTATTATTTTTTCAAGATGTGGCGCCGGGGCAACTGGCGTTCCGGGTTTGGTCAGCGTTTCGCATGGTACAATACCAAGATTAAACAAGCCATCACCAATCGCCACCTGATCTGGCTCCACGCCGTAAGCGTGGGCGAGGTCAATATTTGCACGCAACTGATTCCCGCATTGGAACGGCAAGCGCCCAACCTCAAGATTATTGTTTCCACCACCACCACCACCGGTATGAGCGAGTTGAAGCGCAAACTGCCATCTCATATCGGAAAAATCTATTATCCCATCGACCGGCGTGCCTATGTTCGCCGGGCTTTGAACCTTTTCCATCCCGAAGCGGTCGTGCTGGTGGAGGCGGAAATCTGGCCGAACTTCATCTGGCGAGCGCGTGACAAAGGCATTCCCTTGTTCCTGGTCAACGCGCGGTTATCGGATCGTTCCTATCGCGGCTACAAACGGTTTGGGTTTTTGTTCAAGTCGTTGTTCGCCTCGTTCGCCGGGGTGGGCGCACAAAATGAAACGGATGTGACGAAACTCCGCGACTTGGGCTGCCGTCCGGAAGCGATCCATGTGGTGGGGAGTCTGAAATTTGACTCGGCCACACTTAACGAACGTCGTTTGCTGGATGTCCCCGCCATGCTGGTGCAACTGGGCGTCCCGGCCGGCGCGCACATTTTGGTGGCCGGCAGCACGCACGCTGGCGAGGAGGCAATACTGGCAGAGAAATTTCAGCGGCTGCGCGCGCGATTTCCGGCCTTGTTCCTGGTGCTCGTGCCGCGTCATTTCGAACGAGGTAAAGAGGTCGGACGCGAACTGGCGGCACGTGGAATCAAATTCGCTTATCGCAGCGAGATTACGCCCGATCGCAGGTATGCGGCCAACTCAATTGAATGTCTGTTGGTCAATACCACCGGCGAACTGAAGCATTTTTATCAGTACGCCACGGTCATTTTCGTCGGGAAAAGTTTGACTGCGAACGGCGGGCAAAATCCCATCGAACCCGGCGCCCTAGGCAAGGCGATGGTCTTTGGGCCGAACATGCAAAACTTTACCGATGTGGTCAGAAGTTTTGTGACGCAAAACGGCGCGGTGCAGGTGCAAGACGCAACAGAATTGGAAGACGCCTTGGCCAGTTTGCTTGGCGATGAAGCGCGCCGCGAGGAGTTAGGGCGCAACGCGCTCCTAGTGGTGAAAGAAAATCTGGGTGCCATTGACCGCACGGTCGATATGATCGTGGCGCATCTGGAGGGCGGCAAAATGTTCGTGGCCCCTCGCTGGTGAACAACGGCGTCTGCCCGGTTCACCCCAGAATCCGGCGGCCTTCGTCCAGGAAAATGCCTTTGAAATTCATCTCCAGCGCCTGGGCGTTAGTCGCTTTGGCCAAAGCTTCGGCTTCCGAGATCCGCTTCTCCTTGACGAGCTGCAACAGGGATTGGTTGAAATTCAACATTCCATCTTCGTTGCCGGTTTCAATGGCTGCCGGCAATTTGTCCAGCCGATTTTCCTCGATGAGTTTTTTCACGGTGCCCGTATTGATCATAATTTCCAGCGCGGGCGTCACGCTGCCGTCCACCGTGTTGACCATGCGCTGGCAGATGACGGCTTGCAATGTGCCGGCCAGTTGGCGCCGGACTTGCTCGCGCTCGTCTGCCTTGAAGAAATCGAGAATACGGCTCACGGACTGGGCCGCGTTGGTGGTGTGCAAGGTGGAGAGCACGAGGTGGCCCGTATCCGCCGCGCTCATGGCGGCGGTAAAGCTGACCGCGTCACGCATTTCCCCGATCATGATAATGTCCGGATCCTGGCGCAGGACGTGTTTGAGCGCTTCCCTGAAGGATAAGGTGTCCAATCCCACCTCACGCTGCTCAATGACCGATTGATTGTCTTCAAACACATATTCGATGGGGTCCTCCATGGTGATGATGTGTTTTCTGAAATGAGCGTTGATATGCTCGACCATTGCCGCCAGCGTGGTGGATTTTCCGCAACCGGTCGAACCGGCAATCAGCACAATGCCGCGTGGCGATTCAGCAATCTTCTTGATCGTCTCAAGCAAACCCAGTTGCTGGAAGCTGGGCACCTGCGTTTTGACAAAGCGCATGGCCACGCAGAACTGGCCGCGTTGTTGGAACAGGTTGGTGCGAAAGCGGCCAATCTCCGGAACGAAGTAGGAAAAATCAATTTCGCGCTCCACTTCCAGCCGCTTTGTCAGATGGTGCGGCACGATGGTGTCCACCACTTTTTTCATCCATTCCTCGGTTGGGATGGGACACTCAATGGCGACGAGTTGGCGGTTGATCCTGAAGATGACGGGCGTGCCAATTTTGATGTGAACGTCGGACGCGCCGCCTTCAATGGCGGTTTTTAGAATGCGAAAAAATAGTTCCATGCCCGGAGACTAACAAACCCTGAGAAATTCTTGCCAGTCAGGAATACGCCAGCAGCTTCAACTGGGCCTGAGTCTGCCGGGAGAGGCCGGTGAAGAGCATGGAGACATGATAGCCGGAGTGGCGGCTGCCGTTGCACGCCACGACGACGCCGGTGCAATGAAATTTCGTGGCGCTGCGACGAGACTGCAAATCCACGGTCATCTCAGTCCAGGGGGCAATGGCCGTGGGGGAACGAAATTCAATGCCATTTTTACTGAGGCTCACGGTGCTGGCGGGCAATGTTAAGCTGGTCTTTCTGGCCTGCACCTTAACATCCGTAAAGCCACTGGAAGAGGGTTCTAGTTTTCTCGCACTCATAGTTGTGAAATCACACTAGCACACACCAAAAAAACGTCAAACAAGGCTTTACCATTCAATCACCGCTGCTCCCCAGGTCAAACCCGCGCCAAACACCACCAGCAAGATCAGATCGCCCCGGTGGAAGCGGCCCGATTGCACAGCTTCATCCAACGCGATGGCGACGGAAGCGGCCGAGGTGTTGCCGTATTTATGCAGGGTTACGAATACCTGGTCCGGCTTCGCACCCAGACGTTCGCTGACGGCGTCGAGGATACGACGATTGGCCTGATGCGGAACCACGCATTTGATTTGTGAGATGTCGAGCTGACAACGGCGCAGGGCTTCCTCACCGGCCATGGTCATGGCATTCACGGCATTTTTGAAAGTCTCCTTGCCTTCCATGCGCAGGTAATGCAGGCGGGCAGCCACCGATTCCGCCGTGGCGGGGCATCGACTTCCCCCGCCCGGCATGGAGAGCAAATCCGCTTTTCGTCCGTCGGCGCCCATGACCGTGGTGAGCAAGCCGTGTGTGTTAGGACGATTTTGCAATATGGCGGCACCCGCACCGTCGCCAAACAAAACACAGGTGTTCCGGTCCTGCCAATCGATGACGGAGGAAAGTTTTTCCGCGCCAATCACCAGGACGGTGTTGTAGGTGCGCGACATGATGAATTGTTGGGCGATTTCCAAACCAAAAATGAATCCCGAACAGGCAGCCTCGATATCAAACGCCGCGGCGTGATGGGCGCCAATTTTTTCCTGAACCAGACAGGCCGTGGAAGGAAATACCAGATCCGGCGTAACGGTGGCGACAATGATCAAATCGATTTGATCGGCGGTGACGTCCGCTCTTTGCATCGCCAGCAAAGCCGCCCGCGCCGCCATATCGGAGGTGTATTCATTGGGTGCGGCTATCCGGCGTTCCTTAATGCCGGTGCGGCTGACAATCCACTCGTCCGAAGTATCCACAATTTTTTCCAGATCGGCATTGGTCAGAACCCGCTTGGGCACATACGAACCTACGGCCGCAATGGAACAAGTGCGCCCCTCGAAACCATGCTTGGCGCGCGGGTAAACGATTTTTTTCGACGGAGTTGTTTTCATGCTGGAACTGAATTGGGAGCGGTGGTTTTAGCGCGACCTAAGAGTTCATCGGCCCGGGCAATTTCCCGGCTGATGAGGCAAGTCACGCTATGCTCAATGGCTTCGGAAGCGATGCGCACGGCGTTCATGATGGCGCGCTCACGAGCGGAGCCGTGCGCTTTGAGCACAATACCGTTGAACCCCAGCAGGGGTGCGCCACCGTAAGTGTCCGGGTCCATACGGCGTTTGATGGTGCGAAAGGCGTTTTGGGCCAGGAACGCGCCGAGCTTGCGTTTGGGGTTGCGGGTCAATTCGCGTTTCAACATGAAGAAAATTCCAGTCGCCAGACTTTCGCAAGTTTTCAACACGATATTTCCTACGAAGCCGTCACACACCACCACATCGACATGGTTCTTGAACAGATCATGGCCCTCCACGTTGCCGACAAAATTCAAATCCAACAATTTACAAAGCTGGAACGCTTCGAGCGTCAGTTCATTGCCCTTGCTGTCCTCGGTACCGATACTCAGGACGCCCACGCGCGGTCTTTTACAGCCAAGAATTTCGCGGGAATAAACGTTCCCCATGACTGCGTATTGAAGCAGATGGAGTGGTTTGCACTCAATGTTGGCGCCGGAATCCAGGAGCACGAATTCGTTGTCCATGCTGGGAATCACTGTGGCAATACCGCCGCGATCCACGCCGGGCAACCGGCCCAGTTTGAACGTCGCCGCCGCAAAAATGCCGCCGGTGTTGCCGGGCGAGATCACGGCCTCGGCTTGGCCGTCTTTCACCAGTTCAATGGCGCGGGCGATGGAGCAGTCTTTTTTCTTACGCAAGCCTTCCACGGGTTTGTCTTCCATGGTCAGGACTTCCGAGGCATGAACAATTTTTACCCGGGCATCCTGAAGTTGGCTACGGGTCAGGGCCGACTTGATTTGTGCCTGATCGCCCACCAGGTAAAGTTCGGCGATTTTCTTGTCGGCGTTCAGCGCGAGCTTGACTCCCTCAACAATGACCCCGCAGCCGTGGTCGCCACCCATGACATCCACTGCAATTCTCATAAATGGAAAGAGCGCAGAAGGGACGCCGCCTATGCCGCACTCTTGATAAGATATCAAGCCCCGGCGGTGACCGTCAAGATTTGGCGGCCCTTGTAGTAACCGCAGGCGGGACAAACCCGATGCGACACATAAGGCGCTGCGCATTGCGGGCATGTGCTGAGTTGGGGCAAGGTGAGCACGCTGTTGTAAGCGCGACGTTGACGTTGACGGCTTTTTGATGGTTTTCGTTTGGGAACACCCATAAATCTTTCTACAATTTTAGTTTATTTAATGCGGCCCACGCTGATGAAACTTTCTTCGTCTCACTACCGACCGGCGTTTTCATCTTGCCCGTTTGTTTTATTAGCAATCCGCTGCATTTAGGTTTGCACAACGGATGTTGCGGATACGCAAGGAGAATATCTTCCCGTAACCAGGGCGTCAAGTCCACGCAATCGTTGACTACCAGCACTTTCTCCTCCCCTTGCAGCGGCAAATGACACGCCCATCGCTTCAATACCAAGTGGTATTGAAAGGGTTTTAAACAGCGAACGCACTCACATTCCAAGGTGAGTTGTAAATGACCCTGCACTAGGATGCCATCGGCTAATTGTTGCGCTTCTAAATCGTACTGGAGCGGTTGGTGCGCGTGGACTAACTCATCCACCTGTTCCAAACCCAGTTCCTGCGCGGCCAGTTCGCCCGCCAACCGTAGATTCTTTGCCTCGAGAAGATGGAGATTACAAAGTAACGGCATACAAGCATAAACCGAAATATTAACACGCCGTTTTGGCTAATTTTCGATTTAACGCCGCTTGAACCGCTGGCGGGACAAACGCGCTGACATCGCCGCCTAATCGAGCGATTTCCTTCACAATGCGCGAACTGAGAAACGTATAAGTGTCCTTGGGCATNNCGCAGTCCGCGAATGACCGCCTGACCTGCCCGCCGCTCCACGTAGTCCACCAGCAGGCTGGAAAACGAATCGGCTTCCACATGCGGCATGTGCTGAATCGAGCTTTTCACCAAGGCCAGCCGCTCTTTCAGCGAGAACAGCGGACTTTTGCTTTCGTTTTTAGCCACGGCCACGATCACCCGATCGAACAACTTGGTTGCCCGTTGGATCACGTCCAAATGACCGTTGGTCNNAACGGATCAAAACTGCCAGGGTAAATCACCGTGCGCATGGGTGTTACTTTAAGCAACCGGCGGCGGATTCCTACTCAAAAATGGAGCAAGGGGTATGCACCTTCATGACTCATTGACCTCCCGCTTTGCAAACCTTTAAGCTTTGGTTCTTTCAGCGGCGCCGACAGCAGGTACACTTTCTGAAACAGTTGAAGATTTGCTGTCGCTCACCGGCAGCGTCGAACTTATCATTTGCCATGGAACTTCATAAATTTTTACCGCACTACGAAATCCTTTCACTTGCTCTGGCGGCAGGGCCACGCAAATGGCGGCCAATTTCGGATCATCCCTTAAAACCGCGGTATACGTTGCTTCCCCGATGATAATGCGGCTGCGTCCGGAAATGCTTTCCAAGCGGCTGGCCAAATTAACTTCCCGACCAAACACCGTGTAGTTTAAACCATGCACATCTGAACCCATCAAACCAACGGTGGTTACTCCGGTGTTGATACCGCTCCCTACCACTAAAATCGGGAGTATCGGCAAAGGGGGTTGACCGGCGGCAATGCGAGCCACGTTTTCGTTACCGCGTCGTTGGTTTTCAGCAGTACGCTGATGATTCAATTCGTGAACGGCACGCTGCGCGTCAATGGCGGCTCGCACGCAGGCGAGGGCGTGGCTTTCATTCGGTATCGGCGCTCCCCAAAACGCCATCACGCAATCGCCAATGTATTTGTCCAGGGTGCCGTGATGTTTGATGACCAGATCGACAATCGTGCCGAGATAGAGATTGACCGTACTCAGAGTTTCTCGCGCTCGTTGAGCTAAATAGTCTTCAGCTGCAATGCCGGCAAGATTGTGTTCCAGCACGTACTCCGCCGCTTGCTCGCTGAGGGTATCAGTCAGCTCCGTAAAACCGCGTACGTCGCTAAAGAAAACGCTGATCTCACGGCGTTCCCCCTCGAGGGAAAGCTTTTCGGTCTTGAGAAGTTCGTTGACTACATCGGGAGAGACGATTCTGGTGAAAACGGATTTTATCCGTCGTTTTTCGTCTTGTTCAAAAACCACCCGATAGGTAACCAGGTAAATGTGCTGCATCATCATTACGACGAAGCAAGGCAGGACGAGCGGCATCCAGTAGCGATATTTTACGTACAATAGCGCACCGATCACAACAAAGGCCGCCATCAAGAGCAGAACTCCAAAAGAAGCCGCCAGCGGACGCAATCCCCACGTCAGGAATGCCACCACGACACCCATAACAACGGTCAGCAACAATTCCGTGACGAGTGAGCTGCGGTGAACAAACCGGCCTAGGATGACGGAGTTCGCAATATTATAGTGTTTGCTCATCAGGTGGGTTTCCTTGTCCAGCGGGGTAGCGCCTAAATCGGCCAGGTCGTTGCCAGTCGCCGTTGAACCGACTACCACCAATTTATTCTGCCAGAGATTTGTTATGTTGTTCCCACCGCCAGCGAGCCGATCGCGGTCCTGTTCCAACAAGGCGGCGATATTTTGGTTCGTCAAGCGCTTGTCCGTCTGCCGCAATGCCCAGTCGATGTAAAAGTAGCCGTTTGGGTCAACCGGGATGATCCGTTCCATGCCGCCAGCGCCGTGCAGAATTATCCGACCATGTTCCAAATCCACAACTGCCTTGGACAAATCGAGTTTCAACTCCTGTGCAGCCAGCACAATTCCCATGTGCCAGATGCGTTGGGTGGTAAACGCTTGGGCGCGCGGCGCCGTGCCGGCAGGAATTTTCTCTCCAATAAAGTCCGCCAACGCAAAAGTGCTGTCAGGGTCGATTGGTATTCGGAGCGACTCGCCATTTCTCCGCGGAAAAACAATCTGTTTCAGTTCAACCCGTGCATTCGCCAAATTGAAGCCATATTCAGGCGAGGCCAATTGGGCGATTAAGGGATGCCATCGACGTTGTTCTCTGTAGGCTTTGGCCCGACGCAGGACACCGTCGATATCCTTATCGGCGGAAATGTCACCGGTGGCGAAAGCGTTCGTGCGAAATAAATCGTGCGGAGCAACACCCCTACTGTCGGCGATGATGACATTACCGGCTTTCTTCATTTGCCAGGCAAAAAAACCGTCTGACTCCACGAGCACTTGATCTTCCACACGCGTGAGTGACCGTCCAAACAGTTCGCCGGCGTCCGAAAGTGTTTTGTCCAACACAGCCACCGGAGCGTGGTCCGGGCTCATTTCACCGAAGATCACGTCGAAGGCCACCGCTTTTGCGCCCTGAGTGGCCAACTCGCGAACCAACCGACCGTAAACATGGCGCGGCCAATACAAGCTGTATGATTTGCCGAGCAAACCCCCTTTAAGAGCCACGATACTTTCGTCGTCGATGTAAACAAACCCCAGGTTGGTGGCAATGGTAGTTGAAAAGCCAGCTGCCTCACGCACACGCCAGTCATAGGTCATCCATTCAAGCCGTTCAAAGAAGGACAGGCGAAACGTTTGCAACAGGCAAACCAAACCGATAACGCCCGCGGCGATGAAAATGGGAATCGCCTTGAGAGGCTTAATTTTCACGGCCGTAGAATAAACAAAAAAACCAGAGCAACACAAGATTGCTCTGGTTTAGAAAATGAACTTTGGTTAAATTATTGGACGCCACCGCCACCGCCACCTATGGTGGGTGAAACATAATAGATGGTGTTATCCACCGCGTAAGAAGTAGGCGGCATGTTCGGGTTTCCACCTATTTCCTGAAATGGTTTTGCCATCTCCTTCGGATTGAAATCTGGAATGGGAGTGACCACGCCGGTAGCCGGATCAAATTGTTGGCCGGCTGCCACCACTTGCGTCACTACCACGCCATCTTTATTAAGGTATGAAATGACCACCGAACCAGCTATCACACGAACCAGACCGCTGGCGTCAATTATGTAGGTAGTGCCGCGGATGCCGGCAACCCCGGTCGGAAACTTGACTTCATACCGGGAAGCGGCCGACAACTTTTTCACGTTGCCCATGATGCGTCCAGCCCGAAGGTCCAACTGAATTTCATTCACGACATCGGTCCCGGTTTCCTCCGTCGTCAACTTATCGATGGCCAGAATGGAATTGGGGGTAATGCGCACAACATTTCCCTGTTCACCCGCTCCCGATGCTCCCGGTGCATGAGTTACGCGTCGAGCGATTGGTTGGAGGGCGCCGCTGTCGGCTTCGCCGAGAACGATGTCCACATACGAATCTTTCGCCGTTTGAATTACCGAGCCGGATTTAATAGCCATTCCCTCTTTGACCGGCTGCCAGGTCTTATTGTCAGTGGTGTACCTGGCTGCGCCTTTCACAGCAGTAACCTTGGCCGTCCCTTGTTTAGCCGTTTGGGCTATGAGATCGGTCGCCCACGCCATCGTTAACATCGCCACGCTGCAGGCCACCGCTTTGTTGATACAACTTAGTTTGATTTTCATAATTTCACAGTTGGTACAACTTTGTTTTATTGTCATGGATTCCCCTGATTTTATGCGGTCATAAAATCTTCTTTGAACAAAATTAGGGTACTTTCCGGAGGGTTGTCAACAACTTGTTAATAAATTGTTAATAACCCTCCGGCCTCGGTTTGGGGGAACACCCGCATTTGAATTGCGGCGTAACTGAGGTTATTGAGTGGTAGGAGACTTGACGGCAGGTCTGAGCAATTCTTCTGGGGTCGCTGCGGCTTCCATCAACCATTTATTTACGTCCTCTAAATACCTGTCGGCGATGGGGTTGTCCACCGATTGCAACCGGTGTGAGCGTTCAAGCCATGGTTTTGCGGCGGCGTATTGTCCTAGTTGCACGTAATGCCAGCCCATGTGTGCTACGACAAAATAGCCGTTGGGATCGAGTTGATAAGCGCGCTCAAAGTAGGGTTTGGCTTCCGTGTGTCGGTCGAGCCAATGCAGGCACATCCCGGAGCGCATGTAACTGTAGCCATCATACCGGTTCAATTTCATGGTAAGCGCGTACCATTTCATGGCCTTTGCCGCCAGTTCTTGATAATTACTCAAATTCCCCTGAAAGCTTTGTATTCGAAACGCTTCACCGATATCGTAGGGAGTTTCGAAATTTATCGGCTCGATGGCGAACGCTTTCTCCAGCGCGGCAATTTGCTCCGTTGAATATTGTTGCGCTTTTTCCCCGCGATTGAGCCAGACATATTCGGCGGCGCCTCGCCAGCCTTGTTGGCCCAGATAAAACATTCCTCCCGTGAAAACCAACGTCGTCAGCAACTTTCCCGGCCAGCCACTCCTGAACCAGTATCGTTCCGTGGAAAACCGTAAGTGGCCGGTGAGCAATGCCATCAACGCAATCGCCAGAATCGCGTTAGAAGGAATGTGCATGTTAAAATCCACAACGGAGTGTACCAGGATGGCCAGCAAGCCGAGGGAAGCACCGAACACAAAAGCGAATTTATTGCTCTGTTTACTTCCAAAATCGTTCACGGTGCCGCCGACAAATTTCCAAGTCCTGAAAACCCCCAAGTAGAGCAATAGCCAGGCGGAAGCAACGATCCCTGCGCCGACCAGTCCCCAGTCCGTAAGCGTCTCCAAATAATCATTGTGCGCATGGTTCGGACGCAACTGAATCGATTGCGGTCGGTAGGGGCGGAAACGATAATCAAATTGTCCCGGCCCGACACCCCACCAAAAATTTTCCTGCCACATTTGAATGGTTGACTCCCAAAGTTCAAGACGGGCGTCAGTCACCTTGCCTTGGGAAAACGTCTGCTTAACGCGCTCCTGACTGCGCTCCGCTGTGGTGGCAAATACAATTGTGGCCGCGATCAACACCGCCAGCATGACCAGTGCCTGGATGCGATAATTGCGTCGCGGAAGCAGCAGGCAGCAGAAAACCATCAACACCAGACCCGTCGCGACCCAACTGCCCCGCGAGAGGGAAACACCGATCCCCGCCGCCAGCACCAACGTTGCGTAGCCTAGGAAAACCCTGGTCAAATGGTGAAGCCGACCCGTCAAGGTGTAGGCCAGTCCCAGCGGCAAAAGCATTTCGAGAAAACCAGCCAGATTATTCGGGGAAATGAATGTGCCCGAGCCACGCCCCTGGTACGGGGAGATGAAATGCCACACCCTGTCCGACTTGGTCACAAACTGGTAAATCGCATAAAAGGCAATGGCCATGCCCAAAAAAATGAGCGTCACAGAAATGATTTGGGCCGACTCCTTGGTGTGCAAATTATTCAGGATGGCAAAAAACAGGAAGGCATAGATTAAGATTTTAATCAACTCCTGTCGCGCAACGTATTCGATGTCCGCCAACCGATAGCGAACAATCGCATACCCCACAAATACCAGAACTACCCAACAAATCGGCGGCCAAAGTAATTTCATCCGCCGGTTCAGCCACAATCGCACCCCCCAAAGCAGAATCACACCCATCGTCAGTCCGTGGATGACGAGGAATGCCATCGTGCCCACAGCCCCGGTGGCCAGCGGCCCGAAAACCAGTATGGCCAGCACCAGTCCCAGGATGCCTCGCTCACACCAACGATCCAATCGCTCGGAGTCCATAACGAATTAAAAATCAAGTTCGTAGGTCGATCAGCAACTTGAAAAATGGATTACTTGAAACCACGAAAAAATATTCAAGAAAAATACTCACGCGGGTCCGTGATCTTTCCCATGATGGCGCTGGCAGCCACTGTGACCGGTGAGGCGAGGAAGACCTGTGATTCCTTGTGGCCCATACGTCCGGGAAAATTCCGGTTGGTCGCGCTGATGCATTTCATCGGTGAATTCATCCGCCCGAAAGTGTCCACGGGTCCGCCAAGACAAGCCGCGCAACCGGCGTTTTCAGTCATCTGCACTCCCGCATCGATCAGGATTTGCCAGACAGTTTTTCCGTCCCATGTGGCAGTCTGCAAATCATGCACGATTTCCGGTGTCGCCGGCACCCCGAACGTATCAATCGCTACCCGCTTGCCGCGCAAAACCTGCGCGAACTCAAGAAAGTCGCTTGTCTTCCCGCCGGTGCATGAACCGATGTAAGCGCGATCCAATTTCACATGCCCGAGTTCGCGCGCGAGCTTGCGCTGGCCCGGATCAGGGTGACAGGCCACCGTCGGTTCGAGCTTCGCAAGATCAACCGTCAGTTCGTAAACAAACTTTTCGTCGCGGTCGCGGGCCACCGGTTCATAGCTGGACTTGGTGCCGTTTGATTTGCAGCGACCCTCCACCGCCGTTTTCGTTTTCTCATCGAACTCGAAAATGCCGTTTTTGCCGCCGGCTTCAATTGCCATGTTGGCGATGGTCATACGATCATCCATTGAAAGGTTGGCGACGCCCGGCCCATCGAATTGCAGGGCACGATACGTGGCGCCGTCGAACCCAATCTCGCCAATGCAGTGGAGGATCACATCCTTCGCCATCACTCCAGGTTGTAGTTTTCCTTCGAGGCGAAAGTGCATCGTTTCCGGCACCTTCAACAACAGCTTGCCCGTGCCCATCACAAAGCCCGCGTCCGTGTTGCCGATGCCGGTGGCGAATTCGTTGAACGCGCCGGCCATGCAGGTGTGTGAATCGGTGCCAAACAGTATTTCGCCGGGCCGCGTGTGGCCTTTCTGCGGCAGTGCCGTGTGGCAAACGCCGGCGTAGTTCGAACCATACTGGCGATTCGACATTCCCTTGGACGGATCAAAAACCCAATGGCCATTCGGGTCATCAATCACGTCGTAAAAGTAAGGCAAACCCTGTTCCTTCACAAAATCACGGAGAATATCGACGTTGCGATTGGACTTGGAGTCGGCGGTGAAAATGTAGTGGTCCGGAATGATCACAATTCTGTGCCGGTCCCATACCTTGGCCGTCTTGCCGAACTCCCGTTTGAACACGCCAATTGTGCCGGGGCCGCAAACATCATGCGTCATCAAAATGTCCGCCTTTACCCAGATGTTATCCCCCGCTTCCACGCTGGTTTTGCCGGCCGCACGCGCCAATATTTTTTCAGTCAACGTCATAGACAGAATGACCTTAACTGACGCACCTACCAACTTCAACCTCTGAAAATAAAAGCCCTTGCGAACTTCGCCCCGGCCTGCTTCATTATCGCTGGTTGCGCTTATGGTGGAATTGGCAGACACGCTACTTTGAGGTGGTAGTGGGGCAACCCGTGCAGGTTCAAGTCCTGCTAAGCGCACCACACCAGAACTTGTGGTAAACTCGCCCGATCTACCGCTTATGAAGAAACGCCTTTTACCCTTCGCGCTTTGCGTCGGCCTGTTGTCCGGCTGCGCCCGGCACTACAACCTCACGCTCACCAACGGCGGCGTCATCACCACCGCCAGTAAACCCCGGTTACAAAACGGCAGTTATCATTTCAAGGATGCCTCCGGCAAAGTCGTTTACATTCCGTCGTTTCGCGTTCGCGAAATTGCGCCCACCTCGATGAGCAAGGACCCCAAAACCACTTTCACAGCCCCTTCGTCGCGATAAGAAACTGGTGGACGTATTTGCCGAGCAGGTCCGCCTCCAGATTCACCGCGTCGCCAACCCTGCGGTTGCGAAGCGCAGTGATCTCGTAAGTATGCGGGATGATCCAGATGCGAAAACTTTTCTTCTGCACACCCGCCACAGTGAGGCTGATGCCGTCCACGGCTACCGAGCCTTTGTGAATCATGTAACGCATCACCTCCCGCGGAGCGGCGATGTCCAGCATGTGATCGCGCCCGATGCGTTCCCACTTCGTGATCTTGCCCAGGCTATCCACGTGGCCGGTGACAAAATGTCCTCCGAGTTCGCCGTCAGCGCGAAGCGGACGCTCCAGGTTCACGAATGAGCCAACCTTGGCGAACTGCATGTTGGTGAGCCGCCACGACTCCTGAAGCATGTCAAATTGGATGAGCCTGTCTTTGCCGCGCGTGGCGAGCTTTACCACCGTGAGACAACAACCATTCACGGCCACGCTCGCGCCAAGTTTGAGTCCACGCCCGATGACGCGTGCGCGCACGGTGAGTTGAATGGACTTTTTGGTCGGCTTGATGACTTCAACCGTTCCCGCTTCTTCGACAATGCCTGTGAACATAAAGGCATGTTGCAGGTTGCAGGTTGAAAGTTGNNGCGCTCTGCCGAGACGCCGCTACAAACCGATCCGTGCCGTCAGCAACAAATCATCCCCCAGTTTACGCAACTCCACATCGTGAAGCGGGATCGCATCCGCCAATCTATTCACGCCATCGCCGGCCACGCCTTTGCGCGAATCGCGCCCGCCGAGAATTTTTGGCGCGTAGAAAAATGCCACGCGCTGCGCGAAACCGCCGAGCAGGAAGGATGCGTTCACCTCGCCGCCGCCTTCGACCAGCACGCTGGTGACGTTCTCCGCGCCAAGTTTTTTCAGCAGCCAACGCAAATCAAGCTGGCGGGGCGCGTCATTCCGTGCGCGCCGCTTGGTGGCTGGCGCGATCAGCACGTTTACGCGCTTGGCCAGCATCGCCACCCGCGATTTGGGCGCATATTTGCCGACGACAACTGTCGTCAACGCCGCGTGTTCATCCCCGATGACCTTCGCGTTCAGCGGCGTGCGCGCCATCGAATCCAGCACGAAACGCCGCAGCTTTGGGCGTTGGATGTTCCCTTTTGATTTGCCCGTTGGGTGAAATGTTAGCGCCGGATCATCGTTCAAAATCGTGTTGATGCCGACGAGAATGGCGTCGTTGCCTTGACGCAATTTCATTCCGTAAGCCCGTGCCTTCTCGCCCGTGATCCATTTCGATTCGCCGCTGGCCGTGGCGATTTTTCCGTCCAGCGTCATCGCGGCTTTTACGGTGACGAATGGCGTGCGATGGACAATCCACTGGTTGAAGGCTTCGTTAAGCCGGACACATTCGTTGGCGATTGTTTGTTCGGGCACGTCACTCCTTGCGCGCCGTTTCTCTTGCCAACCTGCGGCGCGCACGGAGTGACGCGCCCTGTCTCCACCAAACAAAGCGACTTTAATCCCCGCGCGTTTCAAAATTTTGAATCCCTTTCCGGCATGTTTCGGATTGGATTCGGTAGCGCCAATGACGACGCGTTTAATTCCTGCCGCGATGATGGCATCCGTGCAAGGCGGGGTGCGCCCGTGTGTGCAACACGGTTCGAGCGTGACGTAAAGCGTTGCGCCGCGCGGATGGTGACCGCGTTTTTGCGCGTCGCGAAGTGCCTCGATTTCCGCGTGCGGCAAACCCGCGCGCCGATGCCAGCTGCGCCCGATGACTTTGCCGCCTTTCACCAACACCGCGCCCACCATCGGATTCGGCGAAGTCGTGCCGTGGCCGCGCCGGGCGAGCCGGAGGGCGAGGCGCATGAATTGGGCGTCGGACATCGCCGCGCATCGTAGCCGCTGACGGGAAAAGGCTCAAACGGAAAGGGCTGCCAGCCGGAATGAGAATCAAAAGCGGTTTACCCACAAGGAATCTATTGCCGTTGAGTTGTTATCTGTTTATATGAAGGCCATGGCAACTAGCGACACCCAACGGGAGAAGGCGCACGTCATCGCTGCACGTTTAGCTTTTGCCGCGCTCCAAATTCTGAAAGAGAATGGCGGCGAAATGCGAGGCAGGCACGTTATTGAAGAAGTCGAAAAACGAGTCCAGTTGGGTGCGTGGGAAAAACAAAGATACGAAAAGAGTGGATATATTCGATGGCGATCAATTCTGCACTTTTACACTATTGATTTAATCAAGGCCGGGTGCAGATTGACACCGTATC
>PLJQ01000381.1 GCA_003140275.1 Limisphaerales bacterium | reverse complement strand
TCTTCGAGCTTGGTGGACATTCGTTGCTGGCATTGCGGCTGATTGCCCGCGTGGAAATCGTTTTTGGTAAAAAAATTCCTGTCGCCGCAGTGTTTCACGCTCGTACCGTCGCGCAGATGGCAATTCTGCTTCGCGAAAAGAGTCAGCCGGCGAATGCGACGAGCATCGTGGAAATCCAATCGCAGGGCAGCCGTCCGCCACTCATGCTCGTGCATGGCGCCGGCGGTGGAATGTTTTGGGGTTACGCGGCGCTGGCGAATCATCTCGGCACGGACCAGCCTGTCTATGGCTTTAAATCGCGCGGCCTGGATGGCTGCGCAGAGCTTGCCAGTGTTGAGGAAATCGCCCGGCAGTACGTCGCGGATTTGCGGGCGTTTCAGCCGCGCGGGCCGTATTACCTCGGTGGCTACTGTTTCGGCGGCAACGTTGCCTACGAAATGGCGCGCGAACTTCATGCGCAGGGCGAAAAGGTTGCGCTCCTTGCGTTGATCAACTGCATGCCGCCGAACTCCAGCTATGATCGCATTCATTTCAGTGCGGCGTTTTGCGCGAAGTTTCTGAAGAACTTGATTTACTGGAGCAATTACGTCCTGCATCTCAAGCGCGGCCGGCGGCGGGAATTCCTTGGCTGGAAGCTGCGGGCGATCAGGACGAAACTCCTGCACAAGCTGCGGCTGTCCGGTAAGGCGCCATTGGATTTCAATATCGAGGATTTTGTGGACCTCACCTCGCAGCCCGAAGGCCGGCGCAGTTTGTGGGAGTCGCACGTTCACGCGCTCTTCAAGCACCAGCCCAAACCCTGCGCGGGACGCCTCACGCTGTTTCGCACGCGGGGCCATACTCTACTCTGCTCCTTTGACGACACATTCGGGTGGTCCGATCTCGCGGCGGGCGGCGTCACGGTGCGAATCGTTTCCGGCGCGCACGAAACAATCATGGACNNGACGAACCCCACGTGCATTCGCTGGCTGATGAGCTTCGGAAATGTTTGGACGAGTCAAACACTGCAACCGAGGCAGTCTTCCCACCACAGGAGAGGCGGGAGACGACAGATTCAGGAGCGACTGATACACAAACAGTCCGCGAAGTTGTCTCACCGTTCAAGAGAAACGGAGAAGCGTGTTCTTCATTTGGCGAAGAATCCATGACTCACCCGAAGACAAACGACAGCCAATTAAAGTGCGTCCATGAAATGTTTGAAGACCAAGTCGCGCGAACGCCCGGTGCAGTGGCGGTCGTTTTCCGGAAGGAACAGATGACTTATGCCGAACTCAATAGACGCGCTGACGAAGTTGCCGACCATCTGCGAGCATTGGGGATTGGCCCGGACGTGCCCGTCGGGATCTGCCTCGAACGTTCGCTCGAAATGGTGATCGGCGTGCTCGCCGTTTTGAAGGCTGGCGGCGCCTATTTGCCGCTCGACCCGGCGTATCCGAATGACCGGCTCAAGCTCATGATCGAGAATTCCCGGTCGCCGCTGGTGTTGACGCAGCGCAAACTTGAGGGGAATTTCAAATATGAGATCTCGAATTTCAAACTGTTTTGCATCGAGGAGCTGCTCGAACCAACGCACACGTCACCAAACGGATCGAGGACGAGAACGACGGACGAGGACGGCAGCGCATCGCGCTTAGCGCATCCGGAGCCCAGTCCCCCTTCTGCCCTCCGTCCTCCGCAATCGAGCGATCTCGCCTACATCATTCATACATCCGGCTCGACTGGCGTGCCCAAAGGCGTGGCCATCGAACATCGGAATGCGGTGAATTTCATCTGCTGGGCGCGGCAGGCATTCACACGCGAAGAACTGGCGGGCGTCTTGTTCTCGACCTCGCTTTGCTTCGACCTCTCGGTGTTCGAGCTGTTCGTAACGTTGAGCACCGGTGGTAAAGTCATCATGGCGCGCAATGCCATCGAATTACCGGACCTGCCGGCGAAGAACGAAGTCACGCTCCTCAACATGGTGCCGTCGGCGGCGACTGAATTGTTGCGCCTCAATGCCATTCCGCCTTCCGTGCAAGTGATCAATCTTGCGGGCGAGCCATTGAAAACTGCTCTGGTGGACAGGCTCTACGCTCTCGGCACGGTGAAGAAAGTACACGACCTTTACGGACCCTCGGAGACCACGACCTACTCGACTTACGCTTTGCGGCAGGCTGGTGCGCCAGCCACGATCGGACGACCCATCGCAAACACGCAGATACATCTTCTGGACGGGAACCGGCAACCGGTGGCGAACGGTGAGATTGGTGAGATTTACATTGGCGGCGCCGGTGTCGCGCGCGGTTATCTGCATCGCCCTGATCTGACGGCGGAGAGATTTGTTCCCAATTTGCTCAACTCCAATACGAATGCCCGGCTTTACAGGACCGGCGACCTGGCGCGATGGCGGCCTGACGACAACCTTGAGTTTCTCGGCCGGATTGATCACCAGATTAAGATTCGCGGGTATCGCGTCGAACTGGGCGAAATCGAAACTGTCCTGGCGCAACATCCAGCGGTGTGCGAGTGCGTGGTAATCGCGCGCGAAGACACGCCCGACGAGAAACGACTGGTGGCGTACGTCGTGCAAGGCTCCGACAATGCGGTCGGTTCTGCCGAGTTCCGACGCTTCCTTCAAACCAAGCTGCCGGACTACATGGTGCCGTCAGCTTTCGTTCCGTTGGAAACGCTGCCTTTGACTCCGAACGGCAAGGTGGATCGCAAGCGTCTCCCCGTGCCGGATCAATCCCGGCCTGAATTGGCGGAAACCTTCGTGGCTCCCAGCACACCAACCGAGAAGACGATTGCGGAAGTCTGGCTAGAAGTGCTGGGATTGAACCAGATTGGCATTCGCGACAATTTTTTCGAATTGGGCGGTGATTCACTCCTGGCCGTCCGGGTCGTTTCCCGGCTGCGACAGGCGTTTGAAGTCGAAGTGCCGGTGGCAGCGCTGTTTGAGGCGCCCACGATCGCTATGCTGGCCGAAGGACTGACGACTGCGCGTTGGGGCAGGAAGACTTCTCCCGAGCTTCCGATCACACGCGCGTCACGTGATGGGAATGTTCCGCTTTCGTTTTCGCAGCAACGGTTGTGGTTCATCGACCAGCTCAATCCCGGAACTTTCGCGTACAACATGCCCGTCGCCGTCCGCCTTGAGGGAATCCTCGATGCGGGCGTATTGCGCGAGTGCCTGAACGAGATCGTCCGCCGGCACGAGATTCTACGTACGACGTTCACGGTTGTGACCGGAGAACCCGGGCAAACAATCTCACCGAACGCTTCGATCGAGTTGCCGTTGATTGACCTGTCCGGCCAACCCGCCGCAGAGCGTGAGGCCGAAGCCCGGCGCATAATGCTGGCAGAGGCCCAACGGCCGTTTGACCTGGCTCGCGGTCCGCTCATGCGTTGCACGCTGCTGCGCCTGACCGCGCGCCAGCACGTGCTGGTCGTCGTCATGCATCACGTCGTATCAGATGGCTGGTCACTGGACGTTTTCCTTGGGGAGCTGGCAAGCCTTTGGGACACAAGAACGACCGGTGTCGGCGCGCCACTGCCCGAATTGCCGATTCAATACGCGGACTACGCGATCTGGCAGCGAGAGTCGTTACACGACCAGAAGCTGAAACAAGACGTGGATTATTGGAAGAAGGCGCTCGCGGGCGCGCCGCCTTCCCTGAAGTTACCGACCGACCGGGACGACTCGCACGAAATCGCTCCAGCCGGCACGCGATGCGCCGTGGTCCTTTCGAAAGAGACTGGGGACTCGCTGCAGAATCTGAATCGCCGGTGCAGCAGCACGTCCTTCATGACGCTGCTGGCAGCCTTGATGGTAACTCTCAACCGGTGGACGCGCCAGGCGGACATCGTCGTGGGCACCGTGTCGGCGGGACGAACGCGGCGTGAAACGGAGGCGCTGATCGGCTGCTTCATGAATTTTCTGCCGATCCGGGCGGCGCTGCACGAAGGCGATACCGGTCTTGAAATCCTTGCGCGAGTGAAAAAGGCGGTTCTCAACGCTCACGCGCATCTGGATTGTCCGTTTGAAAAGATTGTTGAAGCAGTCAACCCCGAACGAGGGTTGGCGCGGAACCCGCTCTATAACGTTGGATTGCTGCTGGAGAACTTTCCGAAAACCGTTCTGACGACAGAGCAGCTCACGGGAACAGTACTTGCCGTGGAGACGAATGCGGCTCTGCTTGATCTGAGATTCATCGCGAACGACAGCGAGCCGGGCATTACGATGACCTGCGAGTACCGAGTGGATCTTTTTGAAGCTCAAACCATCGAACACCTGCTCGCCTCCTTTTGTGGCGTCCTGGAAACGCTCGTTCAAAAACCAGAAACAAACCTCGCCGCCTTCACGCTCACAACAGGACTCGCGGAGCAGTCTCAGAAAAGCCGAACACCGCCGGACAGGATCACCGTCACCGCCACATTCACAGCGGAGCCGCTGGCAGAACCGCTGGAGTTCTGGTTGCGCGAACTGAAGTTGCCGGCGCAAATTCAATTCGCACCTTACAACCAGATCTTCCAGCAACTGCTCGATCCCGCGAGTCTGCTGGCTCGCAATATGCGCGGCCTGAACGTCGTACTGGTGAAAATGGAAGACTGGTCACCGACTTCTGGAAACGATGGCGAAACAGTCTTGGACTCCGAACAGAGAATCGAGCGAACGCTTGGCGATTTGATTTCCGCCTTGCGGTCGGTCACAGTGCGAAGCCCGGCGCAATTTCTGCTTTGCATTTGTCCCTGTTCAAAAACCATCGCTCGCGATCCGCGACAGGCGGATTTCTTCGGACGCATGCACCAGAGAATCGCCAGCGAAATGGTATCCGCCCCGAACGTCCATTTAATATTTCCCGAACAGTTGGCCGCCCTGTATCCAGTGGATGAACTTGACGATCCACGCGGCGATGAACTCGGCCACGTGCCTTATACGCCAGCCTTCTTCGCGGCGCTGGCGACGATGATCGCTCGCACATTCAATGCGCAGAAACGGCCAACGCCTAAAGTGATTGTTTTGGATTGCGATCACACGCTCTGGGCCGGCGTGTGCGGGGAAGACGGCCCGGACGGAATTAAATTGGGTGCGCCGCATCGGGTATTGCAGGAATTCATGCGTGCGCAACTGGACGCCGGACGGTTGCTCTGTCTTTGCAGTAAGAATAGTCCTGAGGACGTGCAGGCGGTATTCGAGCGCCACAAGGAGATGCCTTTGAGGCTGGACTACTTCGCGGCGACGCGAATCAACTGGTTGCCGAAATCCGAAAACTTGAAAGCGCTGGCCAGGGAATTGAATCTCGGCGTGGACAGTTTTGTTTTGGTGGACGACAATCCCGTCGAGTGCGCGGAAGTGATGGCGAACTGCCCTGGGGCGCTGGCCTTACAGTTGCCGGAATCGCCTGAACTCATTCCACAGTTCCTGAAACATTGCTGGATATTTGATCATCACACCGTCACCGCCGAGGACACACATCGAACGGATTTTTACCGGCAGGAACGCCAGCGAGTACAAGCACGCACGGATTCATTTAGCATGTCGGACTTTCTAACGCAACTCGATTTGAAGGTAGGCATCGCAGAACTATCGCTGAATGATTTACCGCGCGTCGCCCAGCTCACGCAGCGCACAAATCAATTCAATTGCACCACTCGCCGCCGGACCGAGTCGGAAATCCAAGGATTGCCGGACCCATTCAAAACCCTGGTTGTTTCCGTGAGCGACCGCTTCGGTGATTACGGTCTGGTGGGGTTGGTCATCTGGAGATTCGAAAACGACAGCCTCGCGGTCGAAACCCTTCTGTTAAGCTGCCGCGCGTTGGGTCGCGGCGTCGAGCATAGGATTCTTGCTCACCTCGGGGGTGTGGCGAAAGCCCGTGGCGTTGCGCACGTGGACGTGCATTTTGTTACTTCGCCGAAAAACAAACCGGCACTGGATTTCCTGGAGAGCGTCGGTGGCCCATTCCGGCAAGCGCTGAACGGTGGCTACGTGTTCCGGTTTCCGACAGCAGTCGCGGCGGAGATTGCGTTCCATCCACAGAATGTCGCGGCCGATTCGCTGGCTTTGAATTCACCGGACAAGCCTGCGGCGCAGTTGGATACGCGTTCGACATTTGCCGGGTGGCGATGGATTGCTCTGGAGGCCAATCAGGTTAACAGAATCCAGGCCCTGATTGAAGCCAAAGCCGGTGTGCGGAAAGGTTCGGGGTTGGAATGTGCCGCGCCAGCAACGGACGTGGAACGGGAACTTTGCAGCATCTGGCAGGAGTTGTTGCGCATCGAACGCGTTGGCATTCGAGACAATTTTTTTGAACTCGGCGGCCATTCGCTGCTCGCAGTGAGACTGTTTGCCCAAATCGAAGAACGGCTGCGTGTCAAACTTCCCGTCGTCACAATTTTTCAATCGCCGACCATCGAACAACTCGCCAAAGCCATTGCTCAAATGTTGTCGCAACCACCGGATTCCGGCCTGCTGCCAATTCAACCCGCCGGCAACCGTCCGCCGCTGTTTCTGGTTCATGGCGCGGGCGGCGATGTGCTTTGGGGTTACGCGAGTCTGGCGCATCACACCGATCACGACCAGCCGATCTATGGGATTCAGGCGTGCGGCGCGGAAGAGTTTGCCACGCTGGAAGAAATGGCCGCGCATTACGTGGAAAAGGTGCGCGCGTTTCAGCCGGCCGGACCGTATCATCTCGGCGGCTATTGCTTCGGCGGAAACGTCGCACAGGAAATGGCGCGTCAACTGGAAGCGCAGGGTGACAGCGTCGCGTTGCTGGCGTTGCTTGACTGCGCTCCGTCCAACTGCGGCTATGAAACGCTCGCCTGGCGGCGGCCCACGTTGGTGTTGGATTTCACGCGGAATGTGACTTATTGGATCGATGATTTTCTTCATCTCAAGCCCGAGCAACGCCGCAGCCTCGTGCGGCGCAAGCTGCGGACGTTGCCGCGCAAGCTGTGGAGCCGGATTTCAGGCCGGCACTCGCGCGCGGACTTTGATCTGGAAGAATTCATTGATGTCACCCACGTTTCGGAACGCGAAACCCGGTTGTGGAACAATCATCTCGGCCTTTTGGTGCGCCACGTTTCCAAACCTTACGGCGGCCACCTGACGCTCTTCCGAACTCGCAGTCATCCGCTGGTCTGTTCATTTGAGAATGACTTCGGTTGGGGAAAACTGGCGGCCCACGTCACGATCGAAAAAATTCCCGGCTCGCATGAAGGTATCTTTATGGAGCCGCACGCCGGTTGTCTCGCCCGGAAACTGGAACAATCACTCCGCGCGTCACATCAGGAATCCAAGCACGAAACTTTCGCGCCAACTCTTGTATGAAACTGCTCAGATTTATTCTCCGGTCATGTCGAGGCATGAGCGTTCTGATTGTGGCGGCCGCCATTCTAAGCGGCGCGTGCAACGCCGGTCTGCTTGCGGTGGTCAACGCGGCGCTGCAGCGTTCCGGCCGCGTTGGCGGATGGATCATCGCCGCGTTCGTTGCACTTGGGTTGGGCCGGCTGGCCACCAGTTACTTTTCGCAAATGATTTCGGTGCGTTTCAGCCAGGGAACGATTGCCCATCTGCGCCGCGATCTCGTCCAGGCGATTTTGAGCGCTCCCTTGCGGCAAATTGAGGAATTAGGCGCGCCGCGGCTGCTCGTTGCGTTAACGGACGATGTTTATCAGGTGACGCAGGCGTTGTTGGGGATTCCGATTCTCGCCGTGAATGTTGCGCTGCTCCTCGGCGGCGCGGCGTATCTCGCCTGGCTGTCGTGGCCGATCTTGTGCGGGCTTCTGGGGTTCATTGTGGTGGGCGCGGCGGGACATCGCCTGCTGGTTCGCGGCGCCTTTCGGTCCTTGATCGCCGCGCGCGAAGACGAGGACAAGCTCTTCGGCCATTTTCGCGCGCTCACGGAAGGCATCAAGGAATTGAAACTGCACCGCCATCGTCGCGGGGTTTTCTTTTCGCGCGACATCCATGAAACCACGGAAGCCTATCAGCGGCATAACATCATGGCGGAAAATCGCTTTGCGCTCGCCCAACATTGGAGTCACTTGCTGTTTTATGTGTTGATTGGCGCGGTGCTGTTTCTCCTGCCGGGCCTCGCGACGGTGCAGCCTTATGCGCTGACAGGTTACGTGATCACGGCACTTTATTTGATGGGTCCGCTTTCTGGCGTCCTCGGCAGCTTTTCGCTGTTTGGGCGCGCAAACGTGGCGCTGGAAAAAATTGAGTGCCTTGGAATTTCACTCGTAACTCGCACTCCGGAAACGAACGGGGCCGTGCCACCGGAAAAAGAATTGAGTTTTGATCAATTGGAACTTACCACGGTCACGCATTCGTATCATCACGAGAAAGACGACAGCCATTTCATGGTTGGCCCGGTGAATCTGGCGTTCCGTCCCGGCGAAATCGTTTTTCTCGTCGGCGGCAACGGCTGCGGCAAATCCACGCTCGCGAAAATCATCGCCGGACTTTATCCTCCGGAAGGCGGAACGATCCGGGTGGATGGCCGGCTGGTGACCGACGCGAACCGCGACGACTATCGGCAGCTTTTCTCGGCGGTGTTCTCGGATTTTTACCTGTTCGACAGTTTGCTGGGCCTGAACGGCGCGAATCTCGACGAGCAGGCGCAACTTTATCTCCGGCAGTTGCACCTTGACCATAAAGTCAAAATTCAGGGCCAAAAACTTTCCACCCTCGCGCTTTCCCAAGGCCAGCGGAAACGCCTGGCGCTGCTGACGGCGTATCTGGAAAATCGTCCGTTCTATCTCTTCGACGAATGGGCTTCCGACCAGGACCCGCAGTTCAAAAACATTTTCTATCGGGAATTGCTTCCCGACCTGAAAGCCCGCGGCAAGACCGTGCTCGTGGTTACGCACGATGACAATTATTTCTCCTGCGCGGACCGGATCATAAAACTCGATTACGGACAGGTCGTTTATGAAAAGAGCGCGACCGCTCCGCCATTCGACGCCGTGACCGAAAAGGATGACGCTTCTCTCGTACCACAAGTCTTGATCGCATGAGACCGGCGGATGTCTTGTGGAATGCCGCGCCCGGTGCCCTGAAGCCGGTTGAGGGTGAGGTCAACGTTTTTTGCGCATCGCTGGATGTGTCCCCAAACCGGCTCGAAGAACTCGTTCAACCCCTGTCGGACGATGAATGGCAGCGAGCCGGGCGATTTCACCTTGAACGCGACCGTCAACGTTTCCTGGCCGGACGCGGGACGCTGCGGGAGATTCTCGGCATGTTGTTGAAGGTGAAGTCCGCGAGCTTTGTATTCTCCAATGGCGAGTTTGGAAAACCGAAAATCGCCGCGCCGGTTGCCGCTCATTCGCTCCATTTCAACCTGGCCCACTCGGATACAATCGCGGTTTACGCGACCGCGCAGCACGCACTGGGTGTGGATGTCGAACGCATCCGCGCGATGGGCGAAACGGAACAAATCGCGTCGCGCTTTTTCTCGCCGCGTGAAGTAAGATGCCTGCTGGCGCTGCCCGCGGAACAGCGCCGGGAAGCTTTCTTCAATTGCTGGACTCGCAAGGAGGCGTATCTCAAGGCAATCGGGTTGGGATTGGACGATTGTCTTGACCAGATCGAGGTTTCGCTTGCGCCCGGTGAGGCCGCAGAACTGCTTGGCGTTCCCAACGATTCACGACCATGGCTGCTTCGCTCATTGATTCCGGCGGCAGAGTTCGTCGGCGCATTGGCGATTCAGCAGGAGGCTTCGCGGGTGAATTGCTGGAAATGGAACGGGCCGCCATGATGAGCACGGTGAGCGCGGCAAGCGAGGCGCCACCATCTGGCAACCGCGCTTCGGTAAGCGCTTGACAAGCTGATTTGAAATCTGAGGACCAGTTCTCTCTAATGCCACAGGAGATATTTGAAGGAGATGGGAGTTAATCCCGGCCCGCCCCTTATAGTCCAAACACTGACAGCCCGGTCAAAGTGACGCGGACTTTGAGCAAGCGTGCGTGGCCGTAATCTGGTGGGAATGAAATTGCATCGTGGATTACTCCGTCTGCCGGGACCAAACGTCACGGGACCAAGGACGCCGTTTCACCCCGGCCGGTTTCGATTGCTCCAATCGGCCCCGATAAAATTGCAGAAGCCGGAAATTCCGGTCGTCCCCGGCAAAGCAGCCATTGAGAAATATCCTGGACAGCACCGCGACGAAATGTTGCGGCAACGATTTCAGGAACCAGGCCTCGGGCGGCTGGCGACGATGATGCCGCTGACCGGCACACCCGGTTCACCCGGCTGCGTGACGTTGTAAATCGCAATCCAACCATTCACGCTGGATTGAAACGAACCGGTGCCGCTCACGTCCACGCCGTTGACCAATCCCAGCCAAATGCTCCAAGTCGAAATACCCTGCAGTTCCGCGCGAACAGAACCGCTGTCAATGGAGAACCGGTTGAGGGCGTGGGAAGAGACGGTCGTGCCACTGGTTCGCAACGCAGCGTAGTCCTGGTAAAGATTGAACTGGTTCGGGCTGGGGATTTCGAGCACCGTCGTTGCGCCGCTGGTAATTCTTAGAAATGCATTTAGATCGCCCGTGGTGCCCGGGGCGTTGCCCATCGGCGTCACGAGATACAGATGTCCGTTGGAAACATTTGTGCCCGCAAAATATTGGATCAATTGTTTCGTCCCGATTCTGATTGTCTGGTTGCTCACGGTATCGTAGGCTGTCAGATTCACGTTAAGGGATTGCAGGAGATTTTGTGCCTGACTTTGCACGACGGTTCCTAGAATGAACAACACGCCTGCGACTGCGATTCTTATCCTTATTTTCATAGGTCTGTATTTCCGTTTGGCTGCATTTTGGTTTATTCAGATGCAGATTTTTTTTACTTATCAATCTTCGCAAGCGACCAATGCCCGCCGCAAATATGCCCAAACCTATGTCACACTTCAGACAGTTGGATATGGGGTGTTCACCGTAAAATTGAAGCGGTTTGACCTCCATGCGCTTTCAGCAGTTTTAGAGCCTGTTTGAAAACTATGAGGGGCGCTGCGGTGAGGGGTTTTGAGTGTGGGCGAGGCGGCGCGGTTGGAGCATCTCCGGCAGCGATCTGTGAGGACCGAGTCAACGCCGCCCACAACCAAAAGACACGCCGCCCGTGCGCCTTGTCCGGGGTGCGAAAAAACGTTAGTTGGGGGGAAATACCCCCCGGTTAACTCCTAAATACCCCAGCGCACCTTCCCGATCTATTCTCATGGGGTGAGCATCGCATACATGAACTCAAACCCCGGCCCGCGAGCAAGGCCGGGCGCTGGCCGGAAGGTTGCGCTGCTCCACACATCATACGGCCAGCGCTTGGAAGCGCTCCAACGCACCGGGCAGGAACGTGAACGAGCCGGGCAGGCGCTATTGACCGCCTGCTCGCACCGGGAGGGGAGACATGATCTCTCGCGCGGGTTGCAGAATTCGCACCCGGTCGGCTCGCCATTCAGATGAAAAAAGCATCGCGAACAAGAGTCTCGCCGAGGAAAGCCGTCGGCGGGCGCATTTCCAAATGAGCCGGGCCACTCCACTAATGCGGAATTTCGCCAGGCGTCTCATCGACTATGAGGCGGGTGAAAACAAATCTTCCGGGACACAAACCCCGTCGGCCTTTCGCGGTTGTGAGAAGCTGCGTCTGCAACTGGCGACCTTCATGGGAAACTCCGGTTTTCACACGCTCCTGGCGCGCTCGCTCGTGCTGTCCACCGCGGAAGTTCCCTGGTTGCGCGCGGTGCGGCTTAAAGCGGATGGGCCTTTGGAAGGATTGGAGGAACTTCAGGCGCAACTCGAGGGAGACGAATTCTTCGAGGGCGGTGTGGTTCTGCTCGCCCAATTGCTCGGACTGCTGGCGGCCTTCATCGGCGCAAATTTAACGGTGCGTCTGGTGCGCGAAGTCTGGCCAAAAGTTTCGCTCAACAATTTGGATTTCGATGAAGTAGGCAAGACATGAAAACCGAGGCAAAAATGAAAAAACAAAATAGCCCGGCCAAAATTGGCCGGCCGAAAAAAGGCGTGAGCAAACCAGCCAAAGTCACGATCCACAAACTTCCGACCGGCGTCCGCGGGCTGGACGACATCCTGGGCGGCGGCATCCCGGAATTTTCTTTCAACATCATCGCCGGCACGCCGGGTTGCGGCAAAACCACGCTGGCGCACCAGATCGTTTTCGCCAATGCCACGGCGAAAAAACCTGCGCTCTATTTCACCGTCCTCGGCGAACCCGCGATGAAGATGCTGCGCTATCAGCAACAATATTCTTTCTTCGACGAATCCAAGTTGGGCAAGGCCATCCGCTTTATCAACCTGAGCGACGTGGTGGTGGAGCAGGATTTGAACGCGGTGCTGGAGGAAATCATCAAGCAAGTTACGGCGGCCAATCCGGGCATCGTGGTGGTGGACTCTTTCCGCACCGTGGTGCGCAAAGCGACGCCCGGCGCGAGCGAATTGCAAATGCAATCGTTCATCCAGCGCCTCGCCCAGTTTCTCACCAGTTGGGAAGCCACGACGTTTCTGGTCGGCGAATATGTCCAGGAAGAGATGCGCGACAATCCGATATTCACCGTCGCCGATGGTCTCTTCTGGCTCTCCCAGGTGCCGGAGAGAAACTCCGTGGTGCGGAAATTGCAAATCGTGAAACTGCGCGGGCAGGAGTCGGTGCCGGGACTGCATACCGTCCGCATTGGCGATGACGGATTGCAAGCCTTCTCGCGCACGTTGGGATTGACCGGCAAAAAGAATAACCCGGCGCGGCGTCGTCGGCTTTCCGTTGGCATTCCCGAGTTGGACAAGATGAT
>PLJQ01000012.1:12444-12564 GCA_003140275.1 Limisphaerales bacterium | reverse complement strand
TTATGAATGATACATGGTACTAGCCACGCGGGCGAAGTGAACACGGCCTCGCCGCCGTGCAAGCTATCAATCAGCAGAAGTTTGACATCGCCCGGCAATGGTTCTGGTCGAGTCTCGGCT
>PLJQ01000012.1:0-12406 GCA_003140275.1 Limisphaerales bacterium | reverse complement strand
GCGATCCAGATCATGGGTCTGGCGCGGATGGTATTTCAAACCGTTGCAGACGCAAACCTGAAAGCAGCGACTGGCGCGGGCGTTGATGTTTCAAAACAGTCCGCTGGATGCGGCGAGCCGGAAGTAAAGCAATGGCTTCGCGGCATGTCCTCAAGCCGTGGCGGCGTGGGCAAACCGGAACGTGACTTAATGTCTTCAGCAATGCTGGCGATCTGAGCCAAGAGGTGACATCCGTAATTGCGGCGGCCAATGATTGAGGTTATTGGCAGGCGTTGTTTTGTTTGCTTCTTGCTGATCCTCTCGTTATGGATGACGAGATGAAACCAGCGCTAATTAACCGCCGCCCATTCCCGGGCTTCCGCGCGTTGCTCGCTCTGCTTGCCTGCGCGCTTTGGCTGCCGATCTCACAGACGGTCCATTCACAAGCGCAAACGCCCGCCGCTGCGCCTGCGCCAATCTCCAACAAACACGAGCTGGTGACGCCGATGCGCGATGGTGCAAAGCTGGCGACTGACGTCTATTTGCCCGAAGGCAAAGGTCCGTGGCCGGTGATCTTGATGCGCACGCCATACAACAAAGCCATGCAGGGGGCGCAGTCCAAACAATGGACGGCGAACGGCTATGTCTTCGCCGTCCAGGATTGCCGGGGCCGCTTCAAGAGCGAGGGCAAATACTTTCCGTTTATGGATGATCATCTGGACGGCTACGACACCGTCGAATGGTGCGCGCAAGCGACGTGGAGCAACGGCAAGATCGGGATGATCGGCGCTTCGGCGATGGGCATCACGGCGAATCAGGCTTCGATCATGGCCCCGCCGCATCTGGTGGCGATGTATGTGCAGGTGGCGCCCGCCAGCGCGTATCAGCACGCGATCTACACCGGCGGCATCTTTCGCAAAGAGCTGACTGAGCAGTGGCTGATGGCGCAGAACGCGCAGGATGTGCTGGCGCTGACTTTTCAGCATTATAAAGACGACGGCTACGTCAACATTCGCGAAGGCAAACTGCATTGGGAGCAGGTGCAGGTGCCGGTTTACAACTGGGGCGGCTGGTATGACATCTTCGAGCAAGGGAACATCGACAACTTCGCCGGCTTGCAGACGAAAGGCGGCGGGCTGGCGGCGGGCAACCAAAAACTGATGATGGGGCCGTGGGGACACGGTGCGCTCGCTGAAGTGAAGTATCCGGCCAACGCCGGGGCTGACCTGATGGGTTCGATGGGCAAACCCACCGAACCGCAACGCTGGTTCGATTACTGGCTCAAAGGCATCAACAACGGAATGATGGACGAACCGCCGGTCAGGTATTACGTAATGGGCGACCTGAGCGACCGGGCAGCGCCTGGCAACGAATGGCGCACGGCGGCGGCCTGGCCTCCACCCGCGAAGATTACCTCCTACTTTTTGCAGCCGGGCGGCACGCTGAGCGAGGCGCTGGTCGGCGCCACCAAGAGCAGTGATACGTACCAATATGATCCGAAGAATCCCGTGCCCACGATCGGTGGCGCTTTGTTGTTCGGCAAGAAAGGGCCGCTCGATCAGCGCCCGATCGGCGAGCGCGAAGACGTGCTGAAGTTCGTGACGGCACCCCTGGATGCGCCGGTCGAAATTACCGGAAAGATCTTTGTTGAACTTTTTGCCGAATCGGATTGCCCGGACACCGATTGGATGGCGAAGCTGGTGGATGTTTATCCTGACGGCACTGAGCGGCTGGTGCTCGATAACGCCTTGCGGGCGCGCTTTCGCGAAGGCTTCGATCACGAGGTTTTTATGCAGAAGGCTGAGGTCAACAAGTTCAAGATCGATCTCTGGTCAACCAGCCTGATCTTTAACAGAGGACACCGCATCGCCCTGCACATCAGCAGTTCGAACGACCCGCGCTTCGATCCGAATCCGAATACGGGCAGGCCGATGCGCGCCGACCGCGAGACGCGCGTGGCGACAAATACGATTCATCACAGCAAGACCTATCCGTCGCGCATTCTGTTGCCGGTCGTGAAGAGTTACGAAGGCAAAAAGATGGCGGCGCAGTGACAGCCCGGTTTTCGGTGTGGCCGGTGTCACAGAGACGCCTGCCGTTTGTGTTTGTATAACGATATTGTCACGATACTAGTTGGGCACATCCGCGCCGCCCTGCACTACCTGCACCCAATGAGCCTCATTGAACCGAAACATAATCGAACGGTTGTAGCCGTCGGCGGGATTTGTCCACGGCGACATCTTGAAAATTGGGTTCCAGACCACTTGCCCAAGCTTGCCCCCCGAAGCATTGCATACCGTGACGGTAATAGTTTTGTTGATAACGGGGTTGATAGGCGCGTTGATTGCGAAATCCGCGCCGCTCGTCGCCGTGATGTCGAATTGCTCGCTGCCGGTAGCATCAATTGTTATCGAAGGTGCAAAGCTGACCCTGCGCCGAGCGACAGTACTACCTTCCCACGAACCGTGCGAGGTTACAATTCCGCCCGGGCTTTGGATCCTATTTCCGCGGGCGTCGTTCCGGGTGACATTGTAGTAGGCAACGCTGTCGCCATGGATGCCGGCCACATAGTTGTTCTGGCAGATTACGTTGGTGCAATGCGCCCCAATTTGCACTGCGTTGCCTTGAGTCATTTCCGCCATTCCGTCATGATCGGGTTCGTAGCCGATGCGATTATTCTCAATCAAGAAGCCGGCGCAATTATTCAACGCCATGGCCGGGAAGATTCCCGCGCGCTGCCTGCTGTTGCCGGCAATGAAGCAATTGCGGATCTCGCCCGTCTTCTGCCGCGGAGGATTCCAAATCGCCGCACCGATATCGAGCTGCAGCCCGCCTTGCGTACACTCGAGCACATCGACGGCGTTGATGAAAAGTCGCGTGCAGTCGTCGCCCGCCACGATCCCGCGCTGGAATCCGCTGATGCGGCCATTGCGAATATCTGCCTTTCCCGCCGACGTATAGATTCCCCAGCCGCTCGCGCCTCCCTGCAACGCAAATCCATCGAGCGAGTAGTCGCCAAGGTCGGTCTGGGCAGCAACCGTGAGCTTGCCTGCAGCGAGATAACCCCCGGTCGCCCGCTGCGCGCCGCAAAGCGTCAAAGCGGTCCCTGAAATGTTTTGCGCGACAACATTGCGCAGTGCAATGGTACGCTTCGCACCCACCTCGTCAACGCCGATCCAAGGTCTGTAAAAAAGCGATTCACCAGGAGTACCGTTAAACGCGGCCGGCGCGACGCTGACATATAAGCCATCGATTCGACAGTTATAGGCGCCCGCAAGCGTAACCGCGGCTCCGACTTGCGTCTGTAAGTTGGCAACGTTGATATTGCTGAAACGCATGTTATGCGCATGTGAAGTTTGGCGAAAATGCGTTGTGCCCGGTGTCGCCCACCCGAATTCATAATATATTCCACCGCTGAGAGAGGATCGTCCGTCAATCCAGACGTTCTCGATGATTACGCCCGCGAGCCCGCCCGTCATTTCGATGGCATTACCGTTCTCGACACTCGACGTGATGCGCAAATTGCGAATTGTGATGTTTCCCATGGGAAGCTTGAGCAGGCTGTCATACAACGGGTTGAAATAAATGCTGTCTGTTCCTCGATTGCCAATATGAATCGCACTGCCGGCGCTTGTCGCGATTCCCCCCATGTGGTACTTAATGACGATTGAGCCATTCTCGATGGAAAAATTTCGCAAAGCAAATATAAAGCCGGAATTGGCGTCCGCTGCCACAGCATCCTTCGCGAACTCAAGCGTACTGGCTTGCAGGTCAACATGAATATCATCATGAAAAGGAATGATATCGTTAAAATAGTAAATATCAGCGCCACCAGGGTTGGGGAAATAAATTTTGCCGGTAAATGATCCGTTTGGGGCAACGAGCGCTCGCAACGCCCGGGCGTTAGTAGTGGCTGCATGAGGATGATTTGCGATTACGCCGTAGCGGCGCACATCGCCTGGGGCATACTTGTCGGCGGCAGGCACATTATTAGAAACGGCCTCTACCGCGCGTTGCGGAAACGTCGGGCCGCTTGGCGGACCGGCACCCGGAGTTGCACCGGTCTTTGCGGCGAGCAAACCCGTCGTGCCGGTCAGCACCAGGGCGCTCATCAATAGCTTGCGCCGCGTATTCATTCAGCTTCCAGGCGTTCGCTTATTATTATTGATCGGCATGGGTGTGACTTGAAGTTTTTAAATCATTGTCCTTCACAGGAAAAGATTTATGCTCACAACCGCTTTGGGAATTTTTCATGAACTCTGCTACTTATATCGAGTTCTGGTCAGAAATTTAACATAAAAATTGATCAATTTTGGAAATCGCTTCTTGGTACAATACCTTGAAATCATAGAACTTTTCTGTTGTTTTCTTTTCGGTAGCATGGCGGCGCTCTGCCGAGTCGCCGCCACGAAGCTCATTACGGCCGGCAATGGGCGGCACCACGCACCCATGATTACAAAGCCCCAAGTCATCCCGATGCTCGTCGAGGCTTCGCCATCCTTTCAGACTGCTGTGGAAGAGCACCGAGCGCTCTATGAGGAGGAGCTTGCCCCTCGTGATTGACATCGCGCTGACGACTGATTGCATGGGGCGCATGGACCAGGATAAGTTTTACCAAAAAGGCGAGGTGTTCTGGGATCGCGGCGGGCCGTCGCCGCCGATGAAGCAGTATCTGGCGCGTCATGCGGTGCGCGGGCGCGCGCTGGTACCGGGCCGCGGTCGCGGGCATGAGGTGGCGCTGGCGGTGGAGCACGGGTTGAATGCGACGGGGCTGGACATCGCGCCGACGGGGGTGGCAGAGGCGCGCGCTCTGTATCCGCATCTGGCGGAGCGCTTCGTGACCGGGAGCTTGTTTGATCCGCCGGAGGAGATGCGCGGCGTCTATGATGTGGTGCTGGAGCACACCTGCATGAGCGCACTGCCTCCGGCGATGCGCGCTGACTACCGGCGCGGCATCGACCTGACTCTGCGGCGCGGGGGGCTTGCTGATCGGGGTGTGGTTCATCGAGCCGGCGCTTGATCCGGGTGAGGAGGGGCCTCCCTACCCTTCGGCGTGGCTGAACTGACGGCGCTCTCTGCAGAGGGCTGCGAAATCGTGGATGATTATGTGCCGGAGGTGGCCTTTGGCGGGCGCGAGGGCCATGAGCGGGTGCGCGTGCTGCGGCGCGTGGTGTGATATGGATGAATGAATTGTGGCATCAGTCCCGCCATCATAAACGGCTTCCCAAATCCAAATTAAGACACTACCAAGCCAGCCGCGCATTGACACAATCGCGTCGCAAAGCCAAAATCATCTGTGCAAAAAAAACTTACCGTCGCCGCCGCCTTGCTGGTCATCGCGGCTCTCGTTGGTTGGGCCGTGTATCATCGTTCGCATTCCAACCCCGCCGCATCGGCGGGCGCGGCGGCTGCTCGCGGTCAAACTTTGACGGTGCCCGTAATCGAGGGAGTCGTCGCAACCAAGGACGTGCCGATCTACCTCGATGGGCTCGGCACGGTACAGGCTTTCAACACCGTCACGGTTCATACGCGCGTGGATGGACAGTTGATGAAGGTCGCCTTCACGGAGGGACAGGAGGTCAAGACTGGTGACGTGCTGGCGCAGCTTGATCCCGCGCCGTATCAGGCTTCGCTCGGCCAGGCCGTCGCGAAAAAAGCTCAGGATGCAGCGCAGCTCGACAATGCGCGCGTGGATTTGCAGCGTTACGCCGACCTGTTGAAAACCGACAGTATCACGCAGCAAATCTATGACACGCAAAAGGCGCTAGTCAGCCAATTCGAAGCCACGGTGAACGCTGATCAGGCAGCGGCGGAAAGCGCGAAGGTGAATCTGGATTACACCACCATCCGTTCGCCAATTGACGGGCGCGTCGGAATTCGCCAGGTGGACGCGGGCAACATTGTTCACGCCTCCGACGCGAATGGTCTCGTGGTCCTCACGCAGCTTCGTCCCATCTCGGTTGTATTCACGTTGCCCGAACAAAAACTGGCGATACTCCAACAGTATCAAAATCTAGAAAGGAATTTCACGGTGCTCGCCGTTTCGTCCGACAACACCAATGTGCTCGGTGAAGGCGTGCTCGCCGTCATTGACAACCAGATCGATACCACCACCAGCACCATCAAAATCAAGGCCAGCTTTGCGAACGAGAATCTCCGCCTCTGGCCCGGCCAATTTGTCAACACCCGCCTGCTGCTCACCACGCGCAAGGAAAGCCCGGTGGTTCCGGTATCGGTGGTTCAACGCGGACCTGACGGTGCGTTTGCGTTTGTCATTCAGGAAGACCAGACGGTCAAGGTGCGCCCTTTGAAGGTCGCGGAGCAAATCGAGAGCGGGATGGCGTTGATTGAGGAGGGCCTCAAACCTGGCGAGCGCGTCGTCGTGGACGGTCAAAATAAGCTCCAACCCGGCTCGCATGTGAAACCCGTGGAGTCGTCGGGCAAAGGCGGTGCCGACGGTGCGCAGCCCAACGCAAAAACCTACCCAGGCAAAAAGCCGTGAACATCTCCGAGCCCTTCATCAAGCGGCCCGTCGCCACCTCGCTGCTCATGGTCGGTGTGCTGTTGATGGGTCTGCTCGGGTATTATCTCCTGCCGATTTCCGCGCTGCCTCCCGTCGATTTCCCGACGATCCAGGTCGTCGCGCAATATCCCGGCGCTAGTCCCGACGTGATGGCCTCGTCCGTTACCACGCCGCTCGAACGGCAGTTCGGCCAGATCAGCGGGCTGGCCACGATGACCTCGGTGAGCTCGTTCGCCAACGCGGCCATCACGCTGCAATTCACTCTTGACCGCAACATTGACGCCGCGTCGCAGGACGTGCAGGCCGCGATCAATGCCGCGCGCGGCGTCCTTCCGACGGGCATGCCCAACCCGCCGACTTACAGCAAGGTCAACCCCGCCGATACGCCGATCCTGACGTTGCAACTCACGTCGGACACGTTGCCGCTGGAAAAAGTCAACGATCTCGCGGACACCGTACTCGCCCAAAAACTCAGCGAAGTCAGCGGGGTTGGCCTCGTGACCATCGAGGGCAATCAGAAACCCGCCGTGCGCGTGCGCGTGAATCCCGCCGCTGTCGCCTCGCTCGGCCTGAGCCTGGAGGACGTTCGCACCGCGCTGATTCAAAGCAGTGTGAACGCACCCAAAGGCAGCTTCGACGGCGCGCGCCAGTCCTACGCCATCAACGCCAATGACCAGATTTTTTCCGCCGCCGATTATCGCAACGTCATCATCGCCTACCGGAACGGTTCGCCCGTTCATGTCGCCGACCTCGGCGATGCCGTGGACAACGTGGAAAACGTGCGCATGGCGAGCTGGGTCGGAGGCAACCCTGCCGTGCTGCTCGACATCCAGCGCCAGCCGGGAGCGAACATCATTCAGACCGCCGACCGCGTGAAGGCGCTGCTGCCAAAACTGCGGACCTCGCTGCCGTCATCGGTTAAGTTGTCCATCTTCGGCGACCGTACGGAAACCATTCGCGCCTCCGTTTCCGACGTGCAATTGACGCTGTTGCTCACCATCGCGCTCGTGGTGATGGTCATTTTCATTTTTCTGCGGAAATTCTGGGCCACCGTCATTCCGAGCATCGCGCTGCCGCTCACGTTGGTTGGCACGTTTGGCGTGATGAAACTCGCCGGATTCAGCCTCGACAATCTTTCGCTCATGGCGCTGACGATTTCGACCGGCTTCGTCGTGGATGACGCCATCGTGATGATCGAAAACATCGTCCGTTTCATCGAAGCCGGCGATTCGCCGATGGAAGCCGCGCTCAAAGGCGCGAAGCAAATCGGTTTCACCATCGTGTCGTTGAGCGTGTCGCTCATCGCTGTCTTCATTCCCCTGCTGTTCATGACGGGCATCGTGGGGCGGCTCTTCCGCGAGTTCGCCATCACGTTGAGCGTCGCCGTTGCCGTGTCGGCGCTGGTCTCACTGACCCTCACTCCGATGATGTGCGCGCGGCTGTTGCGAGCCGAGAGCGAGGAGAAGCGCGGACGATTCTTCCGGGCCACCGAGCGATTCTTCAAGGGAATGCTCGACGCGTATGACCGCAGTTTGCGATGGGTGTTGAAGCACCAGCGATTCACGCTCGCCGTTGCCGCGGCGACGATGGTGGCGACGGTGTTGCTCTATATTTACATACCGAAAGGATTGCTGCCACAGCAGGACACCGGGCTCGTCGTCGGTGTCACCGACGCCGCGCAATCCATTTCGTTCAAGGCGATGGTCGGGCGACAGCGCGAGATTGCCGAAATCGTGCGCCGCGACCCTGATGTGCAAAGCGTCGCGTCTTTCGTCGGCGCGGGCACGGTGAATGCCACGGTCAATTCCGGGCGGCTCTACATCAACCTAAAGCCGCATGGCCGGCGCCGCGCGAGCGCTGGAGAAATCATCGTGCGCCTGCGTGACGCCACGGCCTCGGTGCAGGGCATCTCCCTGTTCATGCAAGCCGCCCAGGACGTGCAAATCGACAGCCGCGTCAGCCGCACCCAATACCAATACACGTTGCAGGATGCTGACCGCTCCGAATTGGCCGAATGGGCGGGCAAGCTTCTGGCCAGGCTGGCCACGGAGCCCGAACTCGCCGATGTGGCCAGCGACCAGCAGCAAAGCGGCTTGCAAATCAGCGTGAATGTGGATCGCGAGAAAGCATCGCGGCTCAACATTTTGCCCCAGGTGATTGACGACACGCTTTACGACGCATTCGGCCAGCGGCAGGTCGCGACTATTTTCACGCAGCTCAACCAGTATCGCGTCATCCTCGAAGTGGACCCGGAGTTCCAGCAGACCCCGGCTTCGCTGGAAAAGATCTACGTGAAGTCCACGACGGGACAAATGGTCCCGCTCACCACGTTCGCCACGGTTCAGATCGGCACTGCGCCGCTCTCCATTGTGCATGAGGGCCAGTTTCCGGCGGTCACGCTCTCGTTCAATCTCGCCCCCGGCAAATCGCTCGGTGAGGCCGTGGACGCCATCAATCGCGCGACCCAGGAAATCAGCCTTCCGGACACGGTGGCGACTTCCTTCTCCGGCAGCGCGGCGGAATTTCGCTCGTCACTCAAGAGCGAGCCGTTCCTCATTCTGGCTGCGATCCTGGTCATCTACATCGTGCTCGGCGTGCTCTATGAAAGCTACATTCATCCGCTGACCATTCTCTCCAGCCTGCCGTCGGCCGGCGTCGGTGCGCTGCTTGCGATGATTATCTGCCACGACAACCTCTCCATGATTTCGCTCATCGGCATCATTCTGCTCATTGGCATTGTGAAGAAGAACGCGATCATGATGATTGATTTTGCGCTGGAGGCGGAGCGCGTCGAGAAGCTATCGCCGGAGAAATCCATTTACCAGGCGTGTTTGCTGCGATTCCGACCCATCATGATGACCACGATGGCCGCACTGCTCGGCGCGCTGCCGCTCGCGCTCGAACAGGGCAACGGCTCGGAACTGCGCCGGCCGCTCGGCATCGCCATCGTAGGCGGATTGTTGCTGTCGCAATTCATCACGCTCTACACCACACCAGTGATCTATCTTTACCTCGACCGCTTTGCGGCACGGATGCGGAAGTGGCGCGTGACGAATCCCGGCGAACAGGAACTCGCGGCGGGAGCTTCGTCCGCCATCACACAACAATCACCGGACGCGCCATGAACCTCTCCGAACCATTCATTCGCCGTCCGGTCGGCACATCGCTCTTGGCGCTCGGGTTGTTTCTGAGCGGAGTCGTCGCGTATCGCTACATGCCGGTCGCGCCGATTCCACGCGTGGATTTTGCGATGATCACCGTCTCAGCGACGCTGCCTGGGGCTGACCCGGCCACCGTCGCGTCGTCGCTGGCCACGCCGCTGGAGCGCCGGCTCGGGCAGATCGCCGGGGTCGCGGAGATGACTTCGGTCAGTTCGCTTGGCGGCTGCAACATTGCGATCCAGTTTGATTTGAGCCGGCAAATTGAAGCCGCCGCTCACGACGTGCAGGCCGCCATCAACGCGGCCGCCACCGACCTTCCCATCAACCTTCCCAGCCCGCCGACCTACCGCAAGGTCAATCCCGCCGACGCTCCGATCATGATTCTCGCGCTCACCTCGGATACGCTGCCCCAATCGGACATCTTCGAGTTTGCGGACTCCATTCTCGGCCAGAAATTGAGCCAGATCGAAGGCGTGAGTCAGGCGACCATCAGCGGCGCGGCCAAGTCGGCGGTGCGCGTGCAGGTCAATCCCGGCGCGCTCGCTGCCGCCAACATAAGCATGGAGGACGTGCGCTCCACGCTCAGCAAGGCAAACGTCAACCTGGCGCTGGGCAGTTTCGAGAGTGACCAGGTTTCCCACACCCTCCTCATCAACGGCCAGATGACGGACGCGAAGGACTATCAGAAGATCCTCCTGACCCAACGCGGCAACACTCCCGTCAAGCTCGCCGCCTTTGGCCGCGCGGTGGAAGGCGTGGAGAACAACCGCCTCGCGGGTTGGTCGGGAACAAATCGGGCGGTCCTGGTGATCGTCCAAAAACAGGCCGGGGCGAATGTCATCGAAACCGTGGATCGCATTCGCGCCGCGCTGCCGCAACTCGAGCGCTGGATGCCGGCCGCGGCCAAACTTTCCGTGCTCAGCGACCGCACCACGACCATTCGATCTTCGGTCCACGATGTTCAGTTCTCGCTGCTCCTCAGCATCGCGCTTGTCGTGATGGTGGTCTTTCTGTTTCTCCGCCGGTTCTGGCCCACGTTCATCGCGTGCGTGACCGTGCCGCTCGCGCTTTCCGGCACCGTCGCCATCATGTATCTGCTGGGCTACAGCCTCGACAATCTCTCGTTGATGGCCATCACGATTTCGGTCGGGTTCGTCGTAGACGACGCCATTGTCGTGATCGAGAATGTTCAGCGATTCATCGAAAAGGGCGAAGGGGCGCTGCAGGCGGCGTTCAAGGGCGCGCGGCAAATTGGCTTCACGGTCATCTCCATGAGCCTCTCGCTCATCGCGGTGTTCATTCCGCTGCTTTTCATGAGCGGCCTGGTGGGCCGTCTGTTCCACGAATTCGCCGTCACCGTGAGCCTCGCGATTCTGGTGTCGGGAGTGATCTCGCTCACGCTCACGCCGATGTTATGCTCGCGTTTCTTGCGGGCCGAGGCGGACTCGCCGAAGCCCGGCCGCTTCAGCCAGGGGTGCGAACGTAGCTACCAGTGGTTGCTGGATCATTACGCCACCGGCTTGAAGTGGGTGCTGCGCCATCAGGGTTTCACCCTCGTGGTCGCGCTGCTCACCATGGTGGCGACGGTCTGGCTTTATCGCGTCGTGCCGAAGGGATTTTTTCCGCAGCAGGATACCGGCGTGCTGATGGGCACGACCGAGGCATCGCAAGACATTTCTTTCGCGGCGATGGCGAAGTTGCAGCAAAAAGTCGCGGGCATTGTGCTGGCCGATCCGGCGGTGGCCAGCCTCGGTTCGTTCATCGGCGCAGGGGCGGGCAGCTCCACGGTGAACAACGGCCGGATGTTCATCACCCTGAAACCGCTGGCTCAACGCAAAGACAGCGCGGACGTAATCGTCGGACGCCTGCGCCGGAAACTCGCACAAGTCGCCGGCATCAACCTTTTTCTCCAGGCAGTGCAGGACATCCGCGTCGGCGGGCGATTGAGCAAGGCCCAATTTCAATACGCTCTCCAATCCTCCGATCTGATCGAATTGGGACAATGGTCCACGCGGCTGGTGGACAAGCTTCGTGAAGCACCGGAACTCCGCGACGTGACCAGCGACCAGCAAACGAGCGGCCTGCAAATGAACGTGGTGGTGAACCGGGATGCCGCGGCGCGGCTGGGCGTTTCACTCATCGCGATTGACAACACGCTTTACGACGCGTTCGGCCAGCGGCAAGTCTCGACAATTTATACTGCTTACAACCAGCATCACGTTGTGCTCGAAGCCGATCCGTCCCTGCAACTGGAGCCGGCATCGCTGGACAGAATCTACATCCGCTCGGCCAACGGCCAGCAGGTGCCGCTGAGCAGCGTTGCGCGGTTTGAGCCGTCGAACACCAGTCTCTCGGTGAATCATCAGAGCCAGTTTCCGGCGCTGACACTTTCCTTCAACCTCGCTCCCGGTGTGGCGCTGGGACAGGCGACGGATCTTCTGCGCAAGGTCACCGACGAACTGCGCATGCCGTCCACGGTGCATGGAAGTTTTCAGGGTACGGCGCAGGTGTTTCAGGCGTCGCTGAGCAACATGCCGCTGCTCATCGCCGCCGCGCTCGTCGCCGTATATGTCGTTCTGGGGATGCTTTACGAAAGTCTCATCCATCCGCTCACGATTCTTTCGACGCTGCCATCGGCGGGGCTGGGCGCGCTGCTCGCGATGCTTGCGACCGGCAACGATCTGTCGCTGGTTTCGTTCATCGGCATCATTCTTCTCATGGGCATCGTCAAGAAGAACGCGAT
>PLJQ01000043.1 GCA_003140275.1 Limisphaerales bacterium | reverse complement strand
TGCATAGACGAAATGAGCTTTTTCATTCCAAAAAGCTCCTTAGCAGAGCGTTACGGGAGATTTTTGGAATGAAAAAGTGAACTTACGCGATTTGACTGGCTGGTTCAATTCGACCCTGGCTGGCCGGTTCGTGGTGACCGCTGACAGGGATGTGCGCGTTACAAAAGCTAAGGGGATGGTGTCTCGCTGCAAATTGACTTTCCAGCGCGCCCAATGTGGTCGCCAGATGAGTCTCTGGCCAACGTACCGACGGCGGGAAGCTCACGCGAAATTCGCGCAAAATTCGCGCGACGTTGCCGCCCCGGTCGCACTCCTGCAAGCTGTGCTTTAGGGAAGATGTGTGACAGATTTTTGGCTGGTTCAATCCGGCACAACTGCTGTGTGCATCGTGTGCGATGGCTGGCGCGTTAACCGGCCCGTTTAAGGGCAATGTCAACAAGGCGACTTAATTCCGGTGAAGCTGAAACGCGCAAAGCCTTTAGTTCCTTTTCTACATAGTTGCTGCCAATCACGGCAATCGCCTTGGCCGCTTGCTCACGTAGATGAAAATTATAGCTCTGACTTTTTATCAAATGCAACAGGGGTGGGAGTGCTTCAACGGAAAGGAGCATTTCCAGTATCCCAATACAAGATGAAATATCCGCATCCGACAGGGACGTGTCGTAAAGTCGTGCAATTACTTCTGCTGTCTCGGTGGCCGTATCACTATTGATGGGAGCTTGCACGCCAGACGCTAAAACCTTTTGAATCGCGTCAATCTGCTTCTGCGAGATGCGCGCCTGCAATTCCAGTTGTTCACGAGAACACACATTTCCTTTTTCCATAAACGCTAGTTCTTCGGAGCCTGAACCCCCGTTTGCAAAATTCTAGTAATCGTAGCAATCCGCTGTTGTGCTGTTGCCGCTTGAATTGCAGCCTGTTCCGCAGACACGGCGTTTCCGGCGACATTTAACCCCTGATTGGCTAAGCTGAGACTGTTTTGCGCTGCAGCAAGATTTTCCTGTAGTGCCGCACTCATTTCAGCCGTTAAAGGTGCTCCTGGGGTTGCATATGGCCCTTTACCTAATGCGGCACGTGCAGCCTCCGCTCCTGTCAATTCTGCGTTTGCGGGACAACGGGACAAGACTGACGCTTCGGGAGCCAAAAACGGCAGCAGCAGGGCAAAAATTCCATCATCCGTCTGCATGCCGCCGCCATTCCAAGACCAAGTGGCTTTATACGGATCCCATAACATCTCAGCATGCGGAGCAGGATAAGTCGGGTTTGGATAATACGGAGGCGATGGAAAAGTTGGAAGGTAAAAGGAAGGATCTGCCAAGCCTGAACCTGGCCCCACAGGACCATTCGGGCCTGTGATTGGGTTGTAAAGTCCCAACGGGTCAATTTGGCTGACGGGATTATTGCCCACGTAGCCGTAGAGGTTCAGTCCGCCGCGTTCGCCGATGGGGTCTCGGTTTAGCCAGTGCTGAAAATTCGGCTCGTAAGCGCGGAACGGGTATAGAGTCAGTCCATCATGCTGCGGCATGGATGAAAACTGCATTTCATTGGAAATGGCCAGCGAACCCCACTGACCAAGGAGTTTGCCAAAGGGCGAGTATAAATACCTGGCCACGATGTTCTCGTTGCCATCCATGAGCGCAGTGATGTTGCCCGCTCCGTCGGCGTGATAAAACGTCGAGCCGTTGGCGTCAGTTCGAGCCAGCAACCCGCCAATCCCTCCGGCAGCTTGCAGGCTTCCGCTTAAATCAAGCCCACGAGTATAAGTCACCAGCGGATTGCTGTTTGTGTCCTGCTCCCGAACCACCAAGTAGCCGTCGTAAATGTAATGAACTTCGTTGGTCAAAACCCATGCGCTCGACTGCCAAACAAAATCCCACGCGATGCGCCGCCGGTTCAATCCATCATAAACAAAACTGCTTTGCCATTGCCCGGCAACGGCCACATTCGTCAACTGGTTTTCCGAATCGTAGGCAAACGCCCGTGTTCCGTCATTGGTAAGATTGCCGTTCGCATCGGATTGCAGCATGACACTTGCGGGCAGATTCGCGGTGAATGTGTTCGTGACCGTGAGGCCATAGATATTCTGCGCCACATTCGTGAAGCCGTTATTGCCGTTCGCCAGCGAGTGATTCGTGCTGGCAAACGTGAAGTCGCCGTAAGTCTGTGCCGCCTGTCCGTTCACCGTTACGTTCGTCGCAGGCGCGGGGGTGTTGCCGCTCACGGTCAATGGGCCGGTGCGCGTCACGTTCGTCAGTTCGTTCACCGCGCTCACGCCGAAAGTTTGCACCAGGGCGCCGTTGGTTCGCAAGTTCAGATTACCCGACGCATCATACGCCCAGCCCAATTGTTCATTCAAACGCGCCGTGCCATTGGTTTCCTTCGCCGTCCACGAAATCAACTGGCCGATGGCGTCGTAACCCGCCGCAACGGTTGAAGCTGTCAGCCCGACATTGCGCGTCACATTGGTTCGCTCGCCGAGCAGGTCATAACCGCAACTGTAACCGTCCAAGGCATGTCCCCAATAGTTGATCATTGTTGTTTGCGTCAAGCGTGCCACGTCATCATAGCTGTTCGTTACCGACGCGGCGTTGGGGAGGCTAATGGTTGAAATCAAGGCGGACGCCGATGCGACTTTGTAGTTGTATCCGAAAGCGCCCGCAGGAGAACTTAACGAGGTCAGCCGCCGCGCCAGATCATAGCCGTAACCCTGACTCCAGGCCGAACCCACACTTATGCCGGTGCGCAAACGGTTTGTGTAACTAAAGCCCACCGAATCACCAGACCACAGACCACCTGCGCTCAACAACTGACCGCCGGCATTGTAGCTAAAATGCGTCGCGCCGACAGCATCCACCATGTTCGTCAAACGGTTCAGCGCGTCATAGGAATAGCTGTTGGTTAATTGTGGGTAACTGATCTGCGTCCGGTTGCCAACGGCGTCGTAAGCATAAAACGTATTGCCCTTTTCCGGCGTCCAACGGTTGGTCAACCGGTTGTTGGCGTCATACGCATAAGTGAACATGGCGTGGCTCAGCGCGTCCAGTTTGTTCGTCACTCTGCCATAGGAATCATAACCCCAACTGGTCATGTGATTTTTGCCGTCGGTCAAGGTCAACAAATCGCTCGCGGGGCTGTAAGTGTATTGGTTGGTCGTGATGCCCGGATAAACCTCGTTGGTCTTGCGCCCCGCCGCATCGTAAGCGTAGTCGGTGACGTGCCCAAGCTGGTTCGTGTAGCTGGTCGCCGCGCGAACGTTCGGCGAATAAACGAATGTCTCCACCCCGTGATCGGGATACCCGCACGTGAGCAAGCGATTCAAACTGTCAAAGGTGTTGGTGATCGTCACTCCGTTGGCATCAACGGTGTTCGTTGCGCGGTCAAGAATATCATAGCCGTAGGCCGCCACCCGGCCAAACAGGTTGCTGACGGTCGTGAGCAATCCCTGATTGTTATAGGCGCTCGACACGCTGTTGCCCCCGCTGTCAGTGGTGTTGACCACCTGGCGCAAGAGATTGTAAGTGCGGGTCACGGAATAATTGTCGGGGTAGAGCGTATTCGTCAGGTTACCGAGATTGTCGTAATAAAAGTGGGTGAAGTTGCCCGCCGCGTCCTGAATGGATTCCAATGCGCCGCAGGTGCAGTAAGAAAATACGGTGAAGTTGCCCAGCGCGTTGGTGATGGACGTGTTCCGGCGCATATTGTCATACCCAAAATAAGTCCAGTTGTTCAACCGGTCTTTTGTGGCCGTGAGGTCAAGGATGGTGTAAACGTTGGAGATGGTCGTGCCATCGGGGAATTTCGTGCTGATCAGACGTTGCAGGTTGTCCCAGGTGTTGGTGGTGACCAAACCCAGCGCGTTGGTTTGGATGCGAACCAAGTCGTTGGTGTAGGAGTAGGAATTGGTGGCATAACCCTGGGCGATCCGCCGGGTCAAAAAGTGGAACAGCTTGTTGGTGCCGTAAATATTTGTGGTCACCAGTCCATTGGGCGCAACCCATCGGATGAGTTGCCGGTTGGTGTTGTAGGTGAAGGTCGTCAATTCGTTCAGCGCATTAAAGTTCGTCGTGATTTCGTGATACGTGTTGTAAGCGTTGCTGGAAACTTGCACGCCCAAGGCATTGACCGTGGTGAGTAGATCAATGCCGTTGTAAGTGTAAAGGTTGGTGCGGAAGGCCACACTGCCGCCGGCCGCGTAAGTGTTGATGTTGGTGGTGACCGCACCAAAACTGTTGCGGTCGGTGCGTGTGAAGGCCGTCGTGCCGTCGGGCAGGACGCGGGCGACGAACAATGGGAGGACCTGCGTGCCTTCGTATTGCGTGTTGGTCTTGCCCGCGTAGTCATACCACGTCTTCTGGCCTTGAATCGTTCCGGCGGCGTCCGGGCTGGGGTCGCATTCCATGTCAAGGGTGTCCCCGACGACACTCAAAGTGGAGGTCAGCCAGTGTTGCATCCGGCCTTTGCGAAAGTCATTGGTGGTCAACAGCGAAAAATTCCAGTTAGTTGATCCGCTGGCAAGGAAAGTGGACGAGAGATTGTCAAACTGTCGGGGGCCCCAGTGGAAGGTGTTGTAGAGATTCAAGCCGGAATTACCAAAAGTGTTGGTGAATGGACTGGTGTTCGGAACGGCGCTGCCGGGATATGTATTGGCGATGCCGGGAGCGGAGTCTTCGTAAAGATAAAGTTCGTGGCTGCCATCCGGCTTGGTCACCAGCACCGAGCGGCCATGAGCCAGGTGGTTGGTTCCGGTGTCGGTGATTGCAAATGAACTGGTGCCGTAGGGTGTGATCATGTTGGTCACCCAACCGTTAGTGTCATAATACAGAGAGGTGGAATTGCTCATCACATCGGTGATTTTGATCAAATCGCCGTTGGTGTTGTAACTCAATAAAGCCGTCCGGCCAAACGGGTCAACCATCTTGCTGATCAAATTGCTGCTGTAAGCAGTGTTGGTGTACGAGATGGTGTTGGTGCGGCCATCGCCGTCCACGATGGTGTGCAACTGGATGACGGGGTTGATCGGGTTATAGTCCGTCGCATAGTTGAAGGTCGTCCTGTTGGACCGGGCATCCATGTGCTGGCTCAAGAATGCTTCCAGAAAAAAGCCGCTGGAGTTGGTGACGATGAACCCATAAATATCCTTGCGACCATCTGCGTAGGACAAAGTAAATCCAGTGGTGATGTTGCCGGTCAAAGTCGTGCCGGTCAGATAATCGTTGGTGGTGGTGTAGGTCGTTGATCCTCCCCCAGGAAAATAGACGACATTGTTCGTGCTGTTAGTTCCAAAACTCTGTGCCACAAATGAATGCCACGAACAATCCCATCTCTTGCCCACGCTGAAGAAGTTGGGAACGGATCCGGCGATTTTTTCGCGCTGCTTGAAGGCCAAACCGAAGGACACTCGCGGGCCGAGGGCGGGTTGATAGCCCAACGGCTCATCGTGCAACCACAGGGAAATATACGGCTCAGAAACACTCCATACCGGCATTCCGCAGGGGTCATCCGTTGGCGACCCACCAAATGGCAACCCCGCAGCCAACGTTGGCTGTGGTGGTTGAAATAGGTCTAGTGATGATTGGAATTGTTGAAGACCGTCATGGTCGTCGGTTATAGTATAATCTCCCGGGTTCGACTCGCCATTGTCCGCGCTCAAAAAAGTGACGGTGACGCTTTTATCAACGCCAACTTGATACGTATCATTGTCGTTCAGCGTCAATGTCAGCGTGGAAGAGCCGCCAAGGCCCGCGTCGTCCAGCGTCGTGACGGGGATGTCAGCGTGGTCGCTGCCCGCCGTGATGGTGACACTGCCCGTCAAAGGCGCCCAATAATCCAAGCCATTGACGGCGTCCCCGCTGATGGTGTAATAGACCGTTCGGGTGTTATAGGAGTCTCCGCAATAAATACGAATAGTGGTGCTTTCGAACTCGCCTTCCACGAGCTCCGAACTGCCGTCAAGCTCGACATTCATCACCGAATTGGGATTCAGCAGGGTGAGCGTTGCTGAAGTGAACGATGGACCGTTAGCATAAACATAATAACAATAATAATAGTAAGGATTATCATTGATAACCGAATCGTAGGGATCGTCAGTCTGTCCGTAACCGCTCCAATAGAGATCGTATTCGTATACGTACAGTGTCGCCGCGATGTCCAGTCCCGGTCCGCTTGCGGCAGGAAAGTTGATCGTGAAGTTCTCGGATCCATAGTAATTTGCCGGCCAGTTCACCTTTTGGTCGATTGTAGTCATTCCCGAACCCGAAGCTTCGAGCGTCGTGGGGGCATTGTACAGCGAATGAATATACCAATCTGTGTAATAGCCATTGGCTGCGCACCAGGGATCGGTGTCATAAGTATCGGTCACCTGGTTCATACTAATTGAGCCGGAAAGGGACCCGCCTTGAACCGCCGTATAGCTGCCGGCATCCAAAGAGAACCCAATGCCCTGCGCATGGCAGGAAAACATGCCGACAGCCCAGATGGCCAGGGCCGCTCCGCCTGCCAGCAGCTGTTTGATGATCCTTGAGAAAAGGGTGTTCATGGCCATAATGGGTTGAAGATTCTGATGTTATTGCAACACAGTCCCGTTGGCCGGACTGTCATATGGTGTGAAAACATTTGTAGGTTGCCCGTTGGTTCCATCCGGAGGGATAAACATACTGGTATCCCCATTTCTCGGTCTGCTCCGGCAATACATTGGGTGCAACCCGCACCCTTCCAATCGTAAAAGCGTGCCGCAATATAGGCAGGGACCGACGCCTCAACACGACGCGAGGTCAATAAAATAAATGCTGCTCCCGCCGACCATAACCATGATTTCGCCTTCATTTTTGATTCAGGGGATGCTGCTTGTTCCGTTCAGCTGGCTCACCCAAACCGCGAAGCCTTCCGAGACTAGCGGCTTCGTGCCATAGAGATATTCTTGATAATTCAACAATCCGTCCAAATCGGGGTCTTGACCACCAAGGCCCGCCGTCAGCGAAGTGAGGCCGTTCTCTGCATACCACGCATAGGGGACTCCATAGCTGTCGGTCTGCGAACCGTCAGGGTTTATTTCCAAAACCAGGAGTTCATAGGCGTCCGTAAGGCCGAACCCGCTCGAATCTTGAGGCGTCCCCAAAATCAGGAAACATGCCGTGATTTGCAGATTCGTCAGCATATAGGTTTTGCAGTGATAAGCTTGTCCCATCCACGCCCAAGGCATACTGTTCGTCCCAAATCCAAGCATGGAATTGGCGAAAACATCATACGGAACATTGTCCGCGCCGCCTTCAATTGTGAACTTTATGTTCATAGTTGCATTGGTTCCACTGCCTGTCATTGTGGCAACCACATTGGTAATCCAGATGTTATAGGCATTCGTGCCATACGAACAACTGGAGGCATTCGTGACCCATAGCAGGTCTCCCTGTCCGGTTATCACGTCATAACTGGGGGTGTAGGAAGGCGTGGACGGAGCGGACAATATGGAAGAATCGTTCCCAATGTTCTCCGGGTTGAGGTAGTAATAGCCTTCAAAGAAATTAAAGGCGTCGCTGATCGTTGCCGCGTCCAGCGGATAATTGTAGGTGGACAGATCGTCGAACATTCCTCGCGCCTGCGCGATTCCATTGCTGTCGCTGCCAATGTAAAAACCGTTGGTCAGCACGTCCGCGCCGGGCCAATACGTGACCGACGAACCATTTGTCGCCAGTGTTCCGTCCACATAAATGGCCGAATTGGTGGCTGAATAGGTCAGCACAAGCATGTGCCAGCGATTCGTTGTCCACTCAATGGGCGCTGAAAGATAAATGTCTTGGGAGCCATTGTTGGTTTGGGCGGCGAAATAAATGTTCGCGCCCTCTGGATCCACGTAAAGACTCCACCAGCCGTAGCTGGCGTTGGTCGTGTACGTTCCGGCTTCAATCAAGCGCCCCCACTGGCCGGGGCCGCTCCCGCCTTGATTGGTGCCCGCCCACGTGGGCGCGAACCAGAACATTACGCTGCCCCGATCCACGGTCAGATTGGTCGTGCCGTCGTTTTCAATGATGTTGTATTGGAGAAAGGCGACATTCGTGCTGTCTAAAAGGAGTGCGCTGCCATCACCGAGCAACGACGAATTCAAGTTGGTGAACGCAACCGGCGCGTAGCCGAAATCGCTCGTCCAATTGGTGGTGTCGCTGAAAGACCACGAATCCAGCAGGTAGTAATTGCCATTAAACAAACTGAACGTGCTGCTGATCGCGTTGGAGTCCAAAACATAATTATAGGTATAAATATCGTCAAATTTTCCGTGGGCTTGGGTCAACCCATTGGTGTCGCTGCCGATGTAAAAGCCGTTGGAAAGCACATTCGCGGCCGGCCAGATGCTCATGCCCACGCCGTTGGTCGCCGGTTGGCCGTCCAGATACAACGCCGTGTTAGTGCTTGAATAGGTCAGCGCGATGAAGTGCCACTGATTAGGCGTCCAAGCAATGGGGGCGGAAAGATAATTGGTTTCCGTCCCGCTGTTGTTCTGCGCGCTGAAATAGAGGTTCGCTCCGGCTGGGTCGGTGAAAAGACTCCACCAGCCGTAGGTGGCATTACTGGTCCATTGACCCGCATCAACCAGTTGTCCCCGCCCGCCGGGGCCGCTGCCGCCGGCATTGGTGCTTCCCCAAGACGGCGCGAACCACAGGGTCACGCTGCCCTGATTGACGGTCAGATTGGTCGCGCCGTCGTTTTCATAGACATTGTATTGCAGCCACGCGGCATTGGTGCTGTCCAAGACGAGGGCCGTGCCGTCGCCGAAAAGGGACGCATTGACATTGGTGAACGAAACCGGCGCGTAGCCATCATCACTCGCCCAGGTGTTGGTGTCGTAGAAAGACCAGGAATTGAGCGGGTATTGCGAAATGGGCAAACCCTGGCCAGCGGCAAATCTGGCATCAGCCAGAAGGGTCAATAGAATTAAATATAAAAACGGACGGCACCATTTCAGTTTCATCCAGTCAATGGTTTTCATAAATTCATTTCAGTCGAAGGGAGAGTATGTCCAAATCAGAGAGAATGCGGGGAATTGTCTGCGCGCTGTTATGAGTGCAAATCCGGTACAGACTGCACCACTGGGAACATCGCCCTGGGTAGCGATAGAAATCATTTGGTTCTCGGCACTACGGAGCGCAAGCACAAATTAGTCAACACATATCTGCTTCTTTTAGGTTGCCGCCGGCAAGAGTTGCAGGATTGGTTGAATATTGGACTCCGGCGTTAGTGGTTCTCCAATGCCCCAAGGTTATGAACATTTTCCTGATACGTGACTTTGGAAACCACAGCGTCTTTGAACATCACCGAAAGAATATCTTGATATTCGGCATCTACTCCGGAAGTAAGGCCAAAAGACGTAATGTTGGCAAACGTCTTCATGGCCTTTCCCTCCTGACCATTTTTTCGGTATTGCCAGATTTCGCCACCGTCATTATTCACGGAGCGGCTTCGCGGTTCGCCGATAAGGCCAACGACTTCGTTTTTCGTCATGCCCGTTTTTATTTGGGTTACGGTATCGGCAGTGAATTTAGACTCGTGTGTTGCGGTAGTGCTACAGCCTGTGAGTCCCGCCATGAGGGCGACGATGAGAAAGGAGAAAATTAATTTCATAAAATAGATGATCCCGGTGGTTGAAATATGAGAACTAAGGCTTCTGATTTACTTGCATCTTCTCGGCCATCTTCGTTGCAATCAAGTCGGCGTGCTGCACCATCATCTCCTTACGATAGGTGAACCCCGCCATGGCCGGCAGCCAAGATCCAAAATATCGGCGCGGCCACGATGCCCATGATAGAAAGCACACAGAGACACGCGATGCCGTAGAGAATGGAGCTTAAGACAAAACCGCCCCATTTTTTCCGGACGAGGAAATAGACGGGCGGGATAAATATTATGCAGAGATAGATCATGGAGATTCCGATTCCTTTCTTGTGGTAGGTGGTGAATTGGGAGTGAAATACATC
>PLJQ01000204.1 GCA_003140275.1 Limisphaerales bacterium | reverse complement strand
AGGGGATGGTGTCTCGCAAAAATCAAGGCTTTCAAGTTTCAGAAAGCCGTCAGAATCGCGTTCGGCTGAACGTATTAAATTGGATGATGAGGGGCGCAGTGAGCGTCCGTTTCTGAAATCGGAGCGGACGGAACGGCTGTGGAGTCGCGGGATTTTGGAAACGGACGTTGACTGCGCTGCCGTCTAGGTTTGTGGTGAGGCGTTTTGTCTGCGCGGTTTGTGAGGCACGAGCAAAGCCGGGCAGTCAAAGCGCCGGACTTTACATCAGATGGAAATACCCTTTGATTTTTTGTAGCCCTGTTCCAACTGTTGTTCCTGAAACCGTCTGATTTTTCGTGCTGGCTTTTGGCGATGGCGGTCAACGGGAGAATTTCCGCCGGTTGATCTGATGCTTGCCGGCGGGTTTCCGGGCGCGGTGGCCGGTCGTCAATTTCAGCACTTGATTGGCTGCACCGAGCCAGTGCCTTGCCGGAATCTGACCGAATTCGACCTATTGCAGGAATTCATTCAGAAACGCGCAGACGCAGGGCGGAAGAATTTTCGAGTGTGCCACGTCGCGCTTTCTTTCCTGCGTCACGCTGGCGGCCAATTCCAGTTTGCAAGCCATTACATCGCCCTTGCATCCGCCGTTCTACATCAACGGCCGAAGTAGCTGAACCCATGTGGCGATAGCTAGGAATGCGGGAAAAATGCACAATCCGATTGCCAACCAACGATGAACTGGTCGGTTGGATATGAGCACAGGCACCAATCCTACCAATACCAATAGAGGGATGGCTGCCGTCAGAAATGTCCACACCATGTTGACCTCTACGTACTGATAGTCTCGCGTGTCAAAAAGATGATCTCTTCGTGGAATTACATACACAGCTAGGATGACGTTCGCCACTAGACCAACGACCATGCGTACCGCGGGATGTAAATGCTCCCGTTCTGGAAACAGCCAGCGCTTTAGTTCCTTCCTCGGTTTTGGCACCTTACCTCCCACTTTTATTGGGACTTGATGAGGCACCAGGAATTGTGGGCGAAGGACCCGAGAACTGAGTGATAAGATTACTGCGTTGGAGCGCATCATATTTCTGGAACTCAGCGTCCTGAATCGCCAGCAGCTTTTCTGGCTCGTTGATTTGTATTGCAGGACCGGGCATAAGCGAATCGTCCAGCAGATGATACTCTAACAACTCTTTTGTAACGCCAGAGATCGTCATGCTGACCACGGGCCGTTCGGGCCGCTTTCGATTTCCTCGGACCAACGAACCGCGCCATTGCACCTCATACACCGGTAACATTACCGCCTTCCTGGTCGTCGCTTGAAGTCCTTGGCTTGGTTGACCATCCGGGTAATACCTCCATTGTATAATATTCAACCGGTATTTTGCTTCGAGTAAAGGAACATCAACGCCTGATTTTGCCAGCCAGTTAGTTGCCATTTGATACGCCCCATTTGTATCAATGAGAGACGAGAGCTTGCTAAGCTCAATGTTCCGGCGCTTAACGTCTGAGTCTGAATTAGGCGTGACTCCTCGTTTTCCGAAGTTTGCCAGATGGCCGCGTCCGAACCCAAAGTAGTACTGGTCTATGAGGATACTTCCCGTAAAATTTCCTGCGTTTGCCGGGCCAACATGACTTCCATTACGAACATCTGCCTCTGTAACCGCATGATCCAGGGGCAACTCAAGCTTGGTGCAGAATGAATTGACCTGGCCAAGCATCAAAGTCACTGCCACAAACCGGTATGCTAGAGTTAATACGAACAGGTCCATATTCGTAATTTGATTCAGGTCAATCACCTCTGTGCAAGTCGGTGCATCCCGAAATTCTCCACGAGTCCTGCCCCGTAAAACCATAACCGATGGCAGTGTCAGAAAAATCGTCAACGCAAACGTCCAATGGATAGTATGACATCCAATCCGACCAAAGTGCGCCCAAAGCTTGACCGAACTGGGAGTGGGTTAATCCTGAGACATCGGCTTCATTTGGCACGAGATTTTGCTGCGTCCATCCGACAAATGCTCTCGGCATTCGGCCCGTGAACTGGTATTCTAATACAATATTCGTGCTCGTCTCTGAAGAGAAATCGACACCGAAAGCGCCGGCCCAAAGCGCAGTGTATGTTTCACAACCGTTTAGCACCGCCAACTTATAGGGATGCTGATCCTGCTTTGGATGTTTCGGACTCGATTGGTAACTATAGTTCCCCAAAACCTTCTGCACGTCTGACGGGGCGATATTAGATACTTTGGTGTTTCCAGCGATGGCGTTATAGCTCCCGTGTCCAAGCCAGAAAAAATATGAGTTTTGCTGAATTGCGGACAAGAGAGTTTGTTTATCCGTCGCGGTGTTGAACCGGAAACTCGTTCCTGCAAAGGGCTGATTAGCTGGCGGCGCCAAGGTGTATGAAGTCGGGTCGGAGGGATTGCCTAAGATGTCAATAACCCCGCTCCCCATCATCTGATTGTGGTAATTGTTAAAGTAAGTCAAATAGAAATCCCAACCCCAAGCAACCACAAATCCGCTGCCTGAAGAGCCACTTGGTTCTTTGAATAGCCACTCCTGAATTGGGTTACCCAAGCCCTGCGGGCCTTGGCCGACCGTACTTAGATTGAATTCCGCTAGCACATTGCCGAATGAAATCTGATGCCCATTTCCGTCCGTGAGGTCCCAGTACAGTTGAATTCGCCCGTTGGTAGTTGATCCAGATGTGGAAACGAGCGGATCGCCATAATCGTCATACAACTGGACCGTGTAATTGGCATTGGACGTATACAAGGTCGCACCAATCAACAGGAAATCCGTGAACCGGGAAGTCAACTGATCGAATGTCATGAGATTTGTAACCACTATAGATTTTTGGATTCCATACACGAGGTTTGTCGAAGCATCTGGATTGTACTGGAAGCCCACTTGGACAAAATGGCTGCCATTGGCCGAGTGGGTCGTATCCCAATAGATCGACCAAAGCCCATCCGGTCCCTGAGTCAGAGACACATTGGCTGCGGGATTGCCATCCACGAACAGGGTGATCGCCGGTGCGGGAACCATGGGGCTTATCCCAACGAGCGGCAATTGTGCGTATCCGTTCAAAGAAATGCCGTTTGCCAGCGTTGGTAGGTTTAATGGGTTATCAGACCGCTTGGGGTTTGTTCCAAGCAGGTATTCAGCAAGATTAGGCAAACCGTCTCCGTCCGGGTCGCCTGTGGAATTGTCCGCCGTGAAATCCATTCCGTATTTGAGGAGCCATTGGTCTGACATGCCAGCACCAGAGGTATCTACTTGCTGAACGAGTGCATTGCCAACGACGTAACCTCCTTTACCATCGGTCACAACATACGTGAAAGTATCGCTGCCAAAGAAAGCAGGATTCCGAGTGTAGGTGATGTTGCCTGAAGCGTCGTTAGACACGCTGCCATAGCGCGGAGAAGTGACAGCAAAAAGCGTCTCGGTGTCTCCGTCCGGATCAGATGAATTGGTTATGGCGTTGAACGCTGCTGTGTAAACATTCGTTTGCAGGGTCAAAGTAACGTCATTAGCCGATGGTGGGTTGTTGCCAGATTGATTCACAAACACCGTAACGGTGGCAAAAGCCGTGCCGCCATGCAAATTTGTGATGCTGTAATTGAAGGAGTCTATCCCGTAAAACCCCGCTGTCGGTGTGTACTGAAAAGTCGAAGCGTCCAAGGAGTAAACTATGGTTCCATGCTGTGGCGTGACCACATTTGACAGAAAGAAAAAGTCGTCATTCGGATCATAATCGTCGCGAAAGATGTTCAATTGGTTTTGAGAGCCGTCTTGGCCGACGCCGAAGAAAGCTGGCACTGCAACCGGGGAGACGTCGAAGACGCGGAAGAACCCCATGTTTGGACAGTCGCAGCCGCCATTACTGATGCCCAAAGGGCCGTTGGCTTCAGGACCATCGAAAGCAGCACTTGAAAGTGAAGTGCTTTCGGCCTCAGCCTCCGGCTTCGGGGGTTCAACAAGTACAAGACTACTTGTATCAAACCCCTCAGGATAAAGAACAAGTGGCACGGCGTCCCCGGAACCGTCTTTCGGCATTGCCCACAAATCCGTTGAGTCGTCGGAGTTGGATTCGCCTAAGCCGCTAATTGCCAGCGGTGCACTTGAAGCGGATGACCCGCCTCCAACCGAAAACGAGTCCCCGCCACCGCCAAGGGCGGCCAGAGCGCAACAAGGAATAATGTATGTTGTGCGGTTCGTGCTGTTGGCCGGATAATTGTTGGTCAGGTCCGTCCACAGCGTGCTTGGGTCAAGCGTTGGGCGATATTGTATCAAATAAGTTTCATATCCGTGGCTTGGCCATGAAAGAACCAGGTTCGTTCCTTGAACTTGGATGCCCACTCCCACAACGGCAAATGTCTGGACTGTGGACGCCAGATACAAACAAGCGGCGGTTGCGAGGAATATTCGTCTGGTAGTTGTCATAGTTTTTCCGTGTTCGTTTGGTTGTCTCTGAGTCTATCGGTGCCCTGAGTTGAACGACCTGGCAGGCTACACTAACAAGCTACGTTTAGTTTAAGCGTTCCGCGAAGCAATACAAGGACGATTTTGATCATTTCATTCTCATGTGGGAGTAAATCCAAAGTCCTCTTGTGGGTAGGGTTTACCTCCCATGAAGCTTGGACTGAATATGGTTGGCCCTCAGGTGCGAAGAATTCGCGTGAGGAAAGACTGGACTCAGTCAGTTCTTGCGCAAAAGCTCCAACTCCTAGGTTGGAGCATCAGCACAGGGTCGCTTGGGAAACTGGAAGCGCAGTTGCGGCGAGTCCCTGATTGTGAACTGCTGTTTCTGGCTAGAGTTTTAAGAGTCGAGATCGAAGATTTGTTTCCCAAGAATTTGCCTCTGGGAAAGATCGGGCCGCAATTTCAATCCGGCGACAGACTGGCGATTTTTCCAACTCGCGCTGAAGCGTAACGGTTCTTGCTGGACGTTCCGAACCAGATTGTAAACGGCTCAGTTCTGAATTGCGCTTAGTCAAGAATGACGCACCACGCTTTGAGGACAGTAAAAACCGTGGCCAGTGAGACGGCTATTCGCGCACGTTTGAGCGCAAGACGGCGTAGCATTCCGTTCGGAAGTATTCATTGAGTTTATTCAGCCCGTCAGCGTGGCCGCGACAGGCGCTCCATCGGCTCTTACGGTTGCCCCAAGGTGATTGTTTTTGTCGAACTCTCACTGCGACGGGCCTTGCGTGCAGCCGCCATGCGACTTTGCGCTTCCTGCCTTTTCATTTGATTGAAGGACATCTTTTTCACTGAAGAAATTCATACCGCAATCTGAAGTCGGGAGCAAGTTTGCGACGGCACTGGACGGGCGTTTCTGAAATAGGAGCGGACGGAACGGCTGTGGAGTCGCGGGATTTTAGAAACGTCCGTTGAGTGCGCGACCGCATAGGTTTCTGTTACGGCGATTTGTCTGGCCGGTTTCCAAGGCACGCCGGAAAGCCGGGCAGTCAAAGCGCCGGGCGGCATCGCCGGGTGAACAATTTTTTAGTTTTGCCGCCGCCGAATCGCGCAAACACCAATAATATCAGGCGGTTTTGCGGTTTTTCTCGCGAATATTCGCCCCTTCATTTTGTGTAACCCATTACACAAACGAGACGGAATGATCTGCCATACTGGTGCCGAATGAAAAAATCATCGACCAAGTGCATTTGGTGTATCAGCTACACCCGCGCGGGAAACGATTCAGGCAAACTGCCCGGCATGACTGAATTGGCGGAAATCCAGATTGAGTGTGACGCACACTTGCCGGTGTCGGGAATTCGATAGCCTGACTGCGTATGTTCACTGCCGTTGCGCAAAAGAATCTGGGCGATGCCGAAAGTTACTTCGACGAGCACCTGTCGCAGAACGATTACTACGCCGCCGGTGAAATCCGTCCCGGCCAGTGGATCGGCGCGGGCGCGGAACGGTTGGGATTGAAGAACACTGTCACTCGCGAACAATTTCATGCGCTGTGCGAAAATGAAAATCCTGAAACCGGCGAACGCTTGACGCAGCGGCAACTGAAGGAGGGCCAGCGGCGGGTGTTTTATGATTTCACCTGTTCGGCACCGAAATCGGTTTCGGTGCTGGCGGTGACGCTGGCTGATGAACGGCTGGTAACGGCGCACGAGGAGGCCACGCGCATTGCGTTCCGCGAACTCGAAGCCTTCGCCGCTACCAGAGTCCGTAAGCAGGGCAACCAGCGTGACCGCACGACCGGCAATCTGGTCGCCGCCGCGTTCACGCACACGAGCAGCCGCGCGCTCGACCCGCAATTGCACACCCATTTCACGGTGTTCAACGCCACGTTTGATGACCGCGAACGGTCCTGGAAAGCCCTGCAAGCGGGCGGCATGTATGACGCCATCCGTTACGGCACGGCGGTTTATCGGAACGAACTGGCGAAGCGGGTGCAACAAATCGGCTACCGGATTCAACCGTCCAAACATGGCTTCAAAATTGAAGGCGTCAGCGATGAGGTGTTGAAACGATTTTCCAAACGGGCGCAACAGCGTGACGCAGTCGTTCAGGAGTTGGAACAAAAGCTGGGGCGCAAACTTTCCAACAATGCCATTTCTCTCGCAGTCCATCAGAGCCGGGCGGAAAAAGTCAAAGGCATCTCGACGGTGGAAGTGCGCGACCGTCAACTGGCGCAGTTGTCATCGGAGGAACAACAATCACTGCAAAATCTCTGCTCGTCAGCCAAACCCGTCCGGCCAGTCCGGGTCTTTGAACCCGAAAACCAAACCCTGAATCATGCCGTCGCCCATGTGTTCGAGCGCAAGTCGGTCGTGCCGGAACATGAACTGTTGAACGTGGCCCTGTCGCAACGGCCGGGCGAAGTGGATTTGCCGACGCTGAAAGCGGCGGTGAAGTATTCGCCGGACTTGGTGAAAACCGAACGCGGATTTTCCACGCGGCAGATTTTGGCGACGGAACTGGATTTGATTCAGACGGTCAACACGGGTTGCGATGCGGTCGCGCCCTTGCATCCCGGCTACCGGCCTGCCGCCTGGCTCGGCGAAGATCAACAGCGAGCCATTTATCATGTGCTGCGCACCAGTGACCGCATCACCGGCCTGCGCGGTCTGGCCGGCAGCGGCAAAACCACGGCGTTGCGCGAGTTGGTCGCCGCCTGCAAGGAAGCCCGTGTTGAACCGTTTTTCTGCGCGCCGACGGCGGCGGCAACCGAGGTTTTGCGCACCGAGGGATTCGAGGCGGTGACACTGCAAAGTCTGCTGCTGACGAAACCGGTGTTGTCTGCCCGTCAGTTGGTGGTGCTGGATGAGGCCGGGGCGGTCGGAATGGACGACATGAAGCGGCTGTTTGACCTGGCGCGGGACGCCCGCATTGTGCTGTCGGGCGACACCGGCCAGCACGCTTCGGTCGCGCGCGGCGATGCGCTGCGGATTTTGGAGGATCATTCGGATTTTCAATCCGGCCAATTGACCCGCATCCGGCGGCAACGCAAAGTCGAATATCGCCGGGCCGTTGAACTGGCCGCGCAGAAAAATACCAATGAATCGTTCGCACAATTGGAACGCATGGGAGCGCTGACTGAACTTCCCGGCAACCAACTTCACGACTCTGCCGCGCAGTCGTATGTGAAAGCTTTGGCACAAAATCAATCTGCGTTGCTGGTCGCGCCGACATGGAATGAAATAGAAGCGGTGACGGAAAAAGTCCGTGCCGCGCTGAAAACGTCCGGTCGGCTGGCGGGTGACGAAAAGGAGTTTCAAGTTTTTGATTCGCTGTCTTGGACGGAAGCGCAGAAGCGGGATGCGCGGCAATACCGTCCCGGCCTGGCAATCCAGTTTTACCGTCGAAAATCTGGTTTTGCCAAAGATGAAACCGTCGCGGTGGTCGCCGTCGAAAATGACGCTTTGAAAGTCCAACGTGCGGGCGGTTCCGAAAGTATTTTCCACTTGGGTCAAGGCGACTCCTTGTTTGATGTGGGAGAGAAACGGAAGTTGAAAGTGGCCGCTGGCGACAAACTGCTGCTGCAATCGAACTGGCAGAAGAAATTCGTGAACGGTGAGTTGGTGGAAGTGAAGGCGATTCAGGGTGATTCCGTGATGCTGGCCGATGGCCGGGTGATTCCAGAGAATTATCGCACGTTCACGCACGGTTACGCCGTCACGTCGCACGCCGCCCAGGGCAAGACTGTGGATGAAGTTTTCGTCGTAGCCTCGTCACGCTCGCTGCCCGCCGTCCATCACGAACAATTTTACGTCAGCATCTCGCGCGGGCGCGAACGCTGTCAGATTTTCACCGATGACGCTGAACTATTACGTTCGCACGTCACCCGTTCCAGCGTGCGATTGGCGGCGGTGGAAGTGGTCCCGCCCGGCCACCGCCGAAAATTCGTCCAGAGTATTTTGCAACGCGGTCATCGCTTCCTGAAACAGTTCCGCCAACGAATTTCGCAGCGCAGAGACATCGGACAAATCCATGAACCAGCTTATGAACAACAACGCCAATCCCACCGCAGCCTCCGCGTCTAGCTCGCGCGACAATCCCTGTTTCAGCAGTGATCCCACCGTAGCCACGCTCAACGTGTTTGCGGACGATGCACACAGTTATCATCTGCCCTACGCCCAATTCCTGTATGCCGAGATGATTCCCAATCCGGCCCTGGAACGCGAGCCGGATGCGCCGCCCCAAAAGTTGTTGCTCTGTTTTGCCGCTGCCGAGGTCACGGTGTTGGGCAGCGGCCTCAAGTCCCTTGAACGGGCGATTCAGAAATATGAATTGAAATTTGTGAAGTCGGCGGACCGACGTTACGCCGCCGCGTTGAAAACCCACGTTGCCGCCGTCACGATTACTTTTACCAAGGAGAATGTATGAATCCCGAATCGTCATTGAAAATACAGGCGCTGGAAAAATTTCCCGTCTTCATGACCAAGGAGAAAGTGGCCGATGCGCTGGGTGTTGCCACGCATAACATCCCGCCACTGGTCCGCGCGGGCCTGCTCAAGCCGCTCGGCCATCCGGGGCGCTATTGCGTGAAGCATTTTTCGCGTGACGCGCTCGCGGAGAAATTCGCCAGCCCGGAGTGGCTCGATAAAGTGGTGGCAGCCATCCACCGTCATTGGCGCAACAAGAACGCGCGAAAGCGGGCAAGACAGAGCCAGCCGGCATGAGATGGCCTTCAGCGTCGCGCTGCGCCAGCACCGCCTGAAACGACTCTAATCCCGTTCGAGGTCTGTTATGATCCGCGCCCATTGTTCGTCAGTTCCTTTCGGTAAGAAATCCACTTTCAGAATATCGGCGGCGGATTGGACGATGGCGTTTTCCCGTTGCAATTGTTCCGGAGTGACTTCGCCCGCCGCCAACCGCCGCATGTCTTCGGCGCGTTGACGGCCTTCGATCAACCGGATGTCAATCGCTTCATTCATCATTCTTAATCTACCGTCGTTTCGTCCCATTGCAAAGCTCGCTTGTGCCTGCGCCGCCACTCGCCTGTCTCGAACGCTTGTTTTCAATCCATTTCATCATCCGACAAGTCATATTCATGGATGATGATTGGCGGTGGTGGTGCGTGTGGCTGAATGAAAATGCCAATGCCAGCCCTGACGTGCGGTTGATTGGGGAATTTCCGGCGCAACCCGCCGCTGAACACCCAGGCCAGCACCAACACCGACAGCCAGACGAACGCGAGAAACAGATAAACTCCCCATTCTGCGATGATCCAATCGAGAAAACGGAACACGGGGTCGAGCACTATTGCAGGATTCAAGTTCATGTGATTTCCTCCGGTTATGCCTTGGCCATCACTGGCTCAAGGGTCTTGGACATTTCCGCGAACTTGCTGCGCATCCGTTCAAATTCGCTCAAGGGTGGCAGTTCCACCTGTGCATGACGCGCGTAGGCACGATGAACCGCCTTGCTGTTATGTCCCAGCGCCTCCTGCGCGAACCGTTCGGGATAACCTGCCTTTTTGGCGCGTTCCGCCCACGCATAGCGATACGAATGCAAGCTGACACCGTTGATGCCCAAGCCCGCGATGCGCTGGTGAAATTCCGTCGCCCGGTCGCCGGAACGAACCGTGCGCAGATACGGAAACAGTGGACCGCTCCCCGGCAAATCCCGGAGAATTTCCGCCACTACGTCGTCGAAACGCATGATGGCAATCGAGCCGGTCTTCTTGCGCGCGAAACTGATGACGTTGTGTTCCCAATCAATGTTTTCAGCTTCGAGGCACGCCAGATCCGACTGCGACGCGCCCAGGTGCCACGCAAGGTGATAGAACGCCTTGCGTTCAGGATTCAGTTCGCGGGCGACGATGGCTTGATGTTCCTCCCAGGTGATGGCACGCTTGTCCTTGAACTCAACCTTCGGCCACTGCCGTTTCACAATGACCGGCCATGGCAACCATGTCATGTCCAGGGCGAAGTTGTGGATGCGCCGCAAATAGACATTGGTTGAAACTTTTCCGGTTTCGAGCACGCGCAAAAAGTTTTCCGGTCGAGTTTCCAAAACCGGCAGGTGACGAATCAAGTCAAACGCCTTGTCCCTGATGGCGCTCTGCCAGCGATGCTGGGTTTCGCCTTTTTTGAGTTTGACCATTTCCTCCATGACGAACTGCCAGTTGCGNNTGGAACAACCGCAGCGCCGTGGCGCGGTCGGTGGTGTGCAAGCTGTCCTGCTTGCCGGTCACGTCATCGTGAATGTAGTAGCGTCCGCCTTTTTTGCGGCGGTAGAGCCGGTATCGTTGTCTCATAGCTGTATTCACAGCGATGAGGTTACGACGGTTGATCTCGACTCCGGTAGGGAGCAGGTGGGAGTTACGCAGGGCAGGCCAGAGTTAAATCCTGCTGGCACTTCCGCTGGCACTCGTCTGTGGAAGTTAACCAAACCCTACAGTTCCAACTGGTTAGGTTTGGAGGCGGAGGTCGGAATCGGCCTAAATCTCCCGCCGTTGCGCCTCAAATATGCCCGATTTCTTTGGCTACTCAACATAAATCAGCTTAACCCAACTATACCTGTTTTAACTCTTTTGGTGTCCGTTTTGGTGTCCGCTCTGGCTGACAGGGAAAGGTCGAAAGTTTTGAGCAGTCCTTTGTGGCTTGGTTTGATCTGACCCGATCGCAACTGGCCGCGTGGGACGTGGACCAATTCATCGTCCTCCTCGAAGGTAAATGCCGGCTGCGGTCGAGCCTTGGCCCGTTTAGTTGAACCTCGTTCTGAACGTCGCCACGGATTAAGTCACGAAATTGCCGCAACCACAAACCGGCCCGCCTTACCTCCTCACGCCCGAGTAGCATGGAACAGCCGTCAATTGGTATTCAAGTCCCCGAGCATCTGCGCGTGGATAGCCGGATGAAGGGTGATAATGGTTAGCCCATTTTCGGCGGCGATCTGAAGCGGGTTGAAATCACCAGACGCTCCCGATGGGTGAAGTGTGATCTGAATCGGATCGAGGATCTCATGCACGATCTCCCGAGTGCTCCTGAGACGAAGGATAATCACGTCGTTGCAGGCATCGGTCTTGTCAAACACCATGCTCTGGAATGCCGCGCTCGCGACCCGCTCGGTTTTGATACCGTTGGATTCGATGGTTTCCAGTTTCACCATTGCCCCAGCCCGCTGCTGGCTGAGCCGCTGGCAAAAAGCCGGCCAATCGGAACTTTTTATTTCATGTATCATGTGCTTGGTTTAGTTAAGTGGCTATCAGGTTGGGGACTTGGAAGTTCGTGCCGATTGACGGGAAGCCGGACTTTGAAACGGGTCTCGCCAGGCTTGGACTCAAATTCAATTTCACCGCCATGACGGTCGGCGATGATGCGGTTGCTGATGATCAGGCCAAGGCCGGTGCCGGTGCCGACAGACTTGGTGGTAAAAAATGGCTCGAACAGGTGTGCCTGGACTTCCGGGGAAATACCGGCCCCATTGTCCACAATTTCAACGAGGAGTTGATTGTCTTCAATGCAGGTGCCAACACAGATTTTGCCGGTGCCATTCATGGCGTGAATGGCGTTGTCGATGAGATTGGTCCAAACTTGGTTGAGTTCGCTGCCATAAGCCAGAATGCGCGGCACTGAGCGATCAAATGATCGAATGAGCGTCACGTTTTTCAATTTGTGGCCCAGCATTGTCAAGGTGCTCTCGATACCCTCGTGGATATCCACCTCCTGCATCGGTGACTGATCCATATACGAGTAGGATTTGACGGCCTTCACCAGTTCCGCGATTCGTCCGGTGCTCTGTTCGACCTGGCTCAGCAACGATTTCAAATTGATGCGTGCTTCCAGCCATCCCAAAGCATCCGCATGGCTCGCGGCGGGAAGCTTGCCCGTCAATTCCTCAAGCCAGGCTGAGTCCAGACCGGCGGCGACGAATGTGGGGGCCAGTTCCCAGGACGCAGCTACGCCGTGAATTTCGAGTCGGGAGGCGATGGTTTCGGCCCGGTCGCTGCGTTCGAGGTGATCAAGCGCAGAAGCGGTCGCGAGCCGTTCCAGAGCAGTTTGCGAGGCGGCCAGAAGGTGCTGCCAATGGTCGGGGTCGAGCACCTTGCTGAGTTGGCAAAGGAGAGATTGCACTTTGTCCGTGGTCTGCTGCAGATGAGCTGCCGCGCGATGCGCAGCCGCTGCCGGATTATTAAGTTCGTGCGCCAAACCTGCCGCCAGGGTGCCGAGGGAGGCGAGCTTCTCCCGTTGCTGGGAGTAGCCTTCCATGTTGCGCACTTTGTTGGCTGCACTGTGAAAAATCTCCCGGGCAACCGCACGGCAGGTGCTCAACATGTGCCAGAAATCGTCCTCGCCGAGGCGGAACAATCTGGCTGACCTGGCCACCCGGGCCGTTGCAAGCCACGGAATATCCAGGAGGAGTGTGGTTTCACCCGTGTAATTGCCAGGCTTGATGGCACCCATCAGAACTGTCTGACGATCATAGGTCCGCGTGAGACGAACTTCTCCTTCGAGGACCACAAAGAAAAACGCGGATCGTTCTCCTTCTGAAACCAGCACCATCCCGGCAGGCGACTCAATAACTTCGCCCGGTTCAATACAGCGCAGTTGCGCGTCAGTCAGCCCGGAGAACAGCGGTGTGGAACGGACTCGCTGGAGAATTGCCGGATCCATAATTACAATAGGCCCAGGTATTCGTGGACCAGTTTCACGGCCATGGCGCCTTCGCCGACTCCCGAGGTGACACCTTTGGCGGACCGATGACGAACATCGCCCGCAACGAAAATTCCCGGAACACTGGTTTCCAGATAAAACGGATCGCGATCGGCGGTCCACCCGGCAGGGCGCTTTCCTTCGCGCATCAAATGCTGACCGGAAATCAGGTAACCCTGCGCATCCCGCTCGACGACTCCGGCGAGCCAGTCGGTACGGGGAATAGCCCCGGCATAAATGAGCAGCGCACTGGCAGACACAGTTTCTTGCGCTCCGGTTTTCTTGTTCTGAATGGTGAGGTTTTCGCAACGGTCCACACCTTCCACCCCGACGACACTGGCGTCGAATCTCACTGCGATATTTTTCGTGGCCGTGATCTGGTTTTCCAGGTACTGCGACATGCTGTCCGAGAGAGAATTGCCACGCACCAGCATCGTGACCTGATGGGCGAACTTGGAAAAATACATCGCGGCCTGGCCCGCTGAGTTTGCGCCGCCGACGATGTAGATATTGCCGTCCCGATGGGAAAACGCCTCGGACATGGGCGCGTAATAGTAAACACCCGCGCCATTCAGTTTCTCCAGTCCCGGCACCTCCAGCTTCCGAAAAGCGATGCCGCTGGCAATGAGCAGCGCACGGCAGCCGATCTCCGCCCCGTCCGCCAGTGTCAGCACGCGGGCCGGGCCTTCGATTCGAACGCCTTTCACCTCCTGTGGCGTGAGAATTTCCACGCCAAAGCGCCGCGCTTGGGCGACTGCGCGTCGCGCCAGGTCCGAACCGCTCAGTCCCGTCGGAAAACCCAGATAATTCTCAATGCGCGAACTCCGGCCCGCCTGCCCGCCGGGAGCTTCCCGTTCAATGAGCAGAGTGTGCAAGCCATCTGCGGCTCCGTAAACCGCCGCCGCCAGTCCCGCTGGACCTGCGCCCACGACGACTAAATCGTAAAAGGGAAATTCCGCCTTGGTTTTCAATCCCAACTTGCGAGCGATGTCAGCGATGGGAGGGTTGCCGAGGAAAGTTCCATCAGGAAATACAACAATCGGCAACGACGAAATCCCGGCGCCAGTTGTGGCGAGCAGTTGTTTCGCCGTCTCGTCCGTTTCGACATTGAGCCATTGATGCGGCACAAAATTGCGTCCCAGAAAATCGCGAATCTCGTTCGACTGCGGCGACCAGCGATGCCCGAGAACGCGCACTCCTTCAAACACCGGATGGTAGGAGGCCTGCCAGTCGTCGAGCAAATCATCCACCACGCCAAAGAGCCGTTCTTCCGGCGGATCCCACGGTTTCATCAGGTAATGATCAATTTGCACGCTGTTGATAGCGCGAATGGCCGCGTCCATATCCGCGTAGGCCGTCAACAATGCACGTTTGGCGTCCGGGTAAAACTCGATTGCCTTTTCCAGGAACTCCACGCCGGACATGCGCGGCATTCTTTGGTCCACCAGGAACAGTGCTACCGCCTCGTTGCGAAGTTTCAATTGCTTCACAGCTTCGAGGGCGGACGCTCCGGAATTCGCGGAGATGACCTTGTAACGATCACCATATTGCCGGCGTAGATCTCGCTCCACGGCTCGCAACACGTCCGGATCGTCGTCCACTGTCCAAATCACAGGCTTGGCCATACCGTGTGTAATTCCACTATTCGAGCGCTTTGCTCTAGGCGGGTTGGGCCAGCCATGCGTCAGCCGGAAGCTGCGGAACGCCGGGATAAACTGTGTATCCGAGCAAATTCCCGAGGTTCACCACCCCAATGCCGCCTCCGCACAACCGCATGTGAAAACCACCCTTCGACAACAAGAATTGCATGAACGAATGGTTCTCGACCGGCAGCTTCACTGGAAATTCGATCATTAGAAACAGGGGCTTGCCTCCCGCCAGGTGCAGTTTGAGAAACGATACCAAGAGGTCACCCACTGGCGTAGGTTGATTTCGTTTTGCCATCTGCTCAGGTTGATCCAGGCGGGCGTTCTTCCGAAAGTCTTCCTCCGACAACTCGACAATGTCCGAGTAGCCGCCGGGAAATTCCCAGCACGCGTCGGATTTCTGGATGAAATCCACCCGGACAATCTGCGCCGTGACGTACACGGACTTGGAATGTTTGCCGGCCACAACGATGCGCGATGACGTGAACAAACGCGTTGGCTCGATTTTATCCCAGAGTTTTTGAGCCTCGGCTTCATCGTTCTGGGTAAAGGATTCCATCGAGCCGTCCGTCAGGTGAACACGAATGACGAAACTTGGCTTCTTCGATTCTGTCTGGGGATTTGTTTTCATAGACATTTTGCTTTCAATTTTTCAAAACGATTTTGAACACGGAGATTAAAAGACAATTGATCTCCGCGCCAGATGATCTGCATCGTGGGGATCTGTCCTTCATCCAGATCTTTCTTCCTCTGTTTGGGTGGATTGGTTTTCCGGCGTCACAAGAATCTGGATCGGCGCTCTGTGTTCCTGACTCCCTGAACCGACACCCAATGGACTGGCCGCTCCGACCGTGCGCAGTTCCGTCGGGTAGTTGCGCTCTCGCCAGGCATCAATCCCTCCCAGCAACGGTCGAACGCGTAGGATGCCTTTTCGATGAAGCAACAACGCCACCCGTGCGCTGGTCACCTCGTTCGGACAGGAACAGTAAAGAATGATGTCGCGGTCGCGGGGAATCTCCTGCTCGCGAAGTTGCACCTCGTCCATCGTCATGTGACGCGCGCCCCGGATCAGCAAAGGATTCTCTTCCAGTTCAAGGCGGGAGCGCAGATCCAGAATGATGGGATTTTCACCCGCCTCCTGTTTTTGATGCAGTTCGTCCACGGTAATCCGCGCCATTCGCAACTCGCTCAACAACCGGCGCCGCTGGAAATACTTGTAGCCGATGTAGAGCACAACCAAGCCGATAACGAGACCGAGCGCACTATGACCAAGACCGGCAAGCGCATCGATGATTTGTTCCAACTGGTGGCTGAACAGATAGCCTGCAAGTATAAAACTCCCGCCATACAGCAGCGAACCCAGCCCGTCGAAGACGAGGAATCGAGGGGCGCTCACGCCGGAACTGCCCGCCAGCGGCGGTGCCAGGGTGCTCAAGCCGGGAACGAATTTCGCCGCAATAACGCCACGCATTCCATAGCGCGTGAACAGATTCTGCGTCCGACGAACGCACGAGTCCGGCTCCAACGAGATGCGGCAGAGCAGGCTCAACACGCGATGGCCGCGATGGCGCCCCAAATAAAACCAGATCAAATCAGCCAGGAGCGAACCAATTGTGACGGCGCCAAGCGCAACGAACCAATTTATTTTGCCGGCACCGGCCAAAGCGCCGGCCGCCAGCAGCCATGGCACGGCGGGTAGAGGAACGCCGATTTGTTCGACAAATACCGCCGCAAAAAGAACCGCGGCACCGTGTCGAATCAGAAACTCAAGGCTCTCATTCATGAACCAACATTTGTAGTTGCGCTCGGAAGTTTCCCGGTTTTTTTAGGTTTTGCCCAATAATTTCTTTGCGGCAGCGACCACCAGTTCTGGCTCGAACCCGAATTGATTTTGAAGCTCCTTGAGCGGTGCAGAGACACCAAGGGTTTTCATCCCGATGACACGGCCTCCGGTGCCAACATAGCGTTCCAACCCAAAAGTTGAGGCCAGTATAATAATTGTGGAAATCTCACATTGCTCTGCGAGCATTGATAATCAATAAAGCGGATGAAGGAAACCGCACCCTCGAATCGGACAATTATTCGATTGAGGCGAGGGTTGGTTTTCAACCAACACCTAAAAGCTAGAATTCTACGTAAGTTGTTGGAGGCGAGGGTCGGAATCGGTCTAAATTTCCCGCCGTTGCACCTCAAATATGCCTGATTTCTTTGGCTACTCAACATAAATCAGCTTAACCCAACTATACCCTGTTTAACTCGTTTGGTGTCCGTTTTGGTGTCCGCGACATGAAGTCGCTCAATGCAGTTGTTTATTATGAAACCCCCTTGAGAGAGAAAAAAATAAACCTTCGGTTCGGGGCGGAATCAGAGTGTTCAACCGCCGGAGCTTTTGGCCCGTCCGCGCGAACGAACACCATCGCGGCGAGCGAGATCAGCACGATCCCGATGAGAATTATTTTCGTCATGATGTTTTTCCTGGATGTTTTAATTCGTAACAGGGACAGGTAATTCCGGATGGGATGGTTTGCCGGGGCAAATTGTTCGACCGCCACCTTCACGTCGGAATGTCGTTCCAAGGGACTCCAGTGCATACGCGTCTTTTCGCCTGATTCACTGATCAACCAGAGATTGCGAATGTTCAGAAACCTGAATGGCCGGACTTCTTTTATTTCGTCCCAGAGAATCAGGTTCATCCCATTTTGCAAATGAATTCCCAGAGCGCTGATCCCCACGGCTCGCCTGGTTGTTTTCTGTATAAGCCAGGTATAGAACAACCCGGCAAAGAACGAGAACGCGCCCCAAACCAGATGCTGCCAACTCAAAAGGTGCAGGATGAACGGTTTGAAGTTGTCTTTGATGTTCGCGTAGCGGATGGGCGTGGGCTGAAAATAAATCCCGGAGATTTTTTCGTCTGCGTCCAGCGCCAGGCTCATGGTCATCTCGCCGTGCTGATAATCCAGTCGGAACGCAGTCCACCCGTGGTAGCCGTTGCCGGTTGGCCCGTCGAATTTTTCAATCTTGCCGTAACGCTCGGCGATCTCAGTGAAAAAAACAGTTGTCTCCTTCGGCGGAAAGAACTTGCTCATGTCCGGGTTGTATAGCCTTTGCACGGCGGCGTAATCGCCTGCATTAAGAAGGTCAACAATCTTTCGCGTGACGACGAAGTAGCGGTTGGTTTCGCTGGTTGCTTCGTTTGGAACGATCGACGCGTGGGTATCCACCGCCCGTTCATTGACCTTCCAGTCGCTATTGCGCACGGTCAAATTGAACATCAATATCAACCAGATTCCGACAATTCCGGGGACGCCATAAATGGCTAACTGCCAAAAGGCGACCTTGAATTCAACCGGCTTGAGGTGGTCGGCGGTCTGCATCGAGAGAACGATCGGGCGCAGATTCGCAACGTGCGATTCATCCGGCGGCTCGCCCGTTTCCGCCGAACGGATCAGCGATTCCAGTTGCGCTTCGACGGGAAGAAGTTGCTTTGCCCGCGCCCGTTGGTTCAGCCAATAGATAAAGGCGTTTAAGGCAATTACGAAGATGGTGTAGCCGATGTTGCCAGCCAGGCCGCCACTTGGACTTCCCCAAGAGCAGAGCAACACACCTATCCCCAAAGGAAGCAAATACCACCACAGCACCGACCCCAACAGTCGCGATTGAGCGCGCACGGCGTTCAACTCCGCCTGCAATGACTCGACGACGGTTGCTCCGGGCGGCGCGGGCGGAGTCTTCCGGCGAGTGTAAACCATCTTCCAGGCGATGAAAATCGAACTTCCGATGACAATCAAATCGCCGAGACGCGAAACCGGCGTGTGATACACGGTGAAATAAAAACTTCCGAAAATGATTACTATAAAAGCGCAGGCCGCCAGTTCGCGGAGATCGCGCGCGTCCAGGGTGCGGCGCAACTGGCTCGTCTGCTTGTGCATGGCAGAAATCAGTTGCTCCGGCGACACATCCGGTTTTCTCAGCGGTTGCTGCTGCCAAAGTTTCTTCAGCTCGTCGTCGTTCATTTTGACGCCTCCTCTGTCATTAGGGCGGAAAGCTTTTTCTTTGCGCGGTGCAACATCACGCCGACGTTGTTGGCATTGATGCCCGTGGCTTCCGCGATTTGTTCGTAGGTGAGGTCTTCCAGAAAAAGGGTGACGAGCGCTTTTTCAATCGGATTCAGTTTGTAGATGGCGTTGTAAAGGCCGGTGATGCGGTCGTCTGTTTTTTCTTCCGTGGCCTGCCGTGATTCAATCGTGCGCGTGAGGTCGGCGTGGTCAAAATGCACGACGCGGTCGAGGCGCGAGGCGCGTTTGCGGACGAACGAGATGGCAGTGTAGATGGCCACGCGATAAAGCCAGGTGTTGGCGAAATTGTTTTCTTTCAGGGCCGGCAGGCCGCGCCAGATTTGACACAGGATTTCCTGATACAAATCGTCCTGGTCAGCCGCGTTCCAAGCATAGACGCGGCAGACCCGGAGAATCCGGTCTCGATTCTCATTCACCAGTTTCAGGAACTTCTGTTCGTCTGCCGGAGTCGAATTCAAGTTTGAACCTGTATTGATTGGTCGCAACGGAAGGGAGAATTATTACCGCCGTTGAAATTTAATTCGACCCTGATTTTCGGCAAACAATCACCGCTCCACATGAGGCGTGAAGGCAAGTCCTGCAATCTGCCCACGAGCATCCAATGCAAGCTGCATGTCGAACGGGCCCTTTTCAAACTCCGCCGGCAACACCATCCCCTCACCAACAAACTGCGGCTTGCCGAACTTCTGGATTTTTCCCATCTGCTGCGCCAACCCCTTGAAGAACTCGCTCGATTTGTCCAGCGGCAACGCCGCGTCCATCTCCTTGTTGAACTTGGTCTGCATACCGGCGTAGTCCCTTGCATTGATCAGCTCCATGAGTCGGTTGGCCATTTTCATGTAACGATCTGTTTGCGACGACTGAGCCTGGGCTTTCGCCGCCGCGCGCGGCTTGAACATAAGTCCGGCAATCAGTTCACGACGACCTTCCAGCACGAGTTGCATGTCGAGCGTGCCCTTTTCAAATTTCGCGGGATAAACCATCGTTCCGCCGACGGATTGTGGCTCGCCGAGCTTCTCGATTTTTCCAAACTGCCGCGTCAGCCCGGCGAAGAACGCGCTCGATTTGTCCAGCGGCAACGCTGCGGCCATCTGCCGGTTGAAATTGGTCTGGATGCCCGCGTAATCGCCAGCGTTGATCAGCTCGACGAGTTGGTTGGCTACCTTTGTGTAACGATTCGTCTCTTGTCCCCACGTCGCCCCGGTGAAGAAAAACGCCGCCACGAAAACCGCGAAGACCGGCAAAAATGCGTGCAGCGGACAGGTCTTCCTAAAGCAGAGTGATAAGCGGAGTGTTGATTGCGATTCTATTGATACAGGTGTTCTCATAAATGTTGTTTTTCAGTCCAGTCTCGGACCTTTATTTAATTAGTCGCAGCGAAAGGGAGAATTATTACACGATGTGAAAATAATTTTTTGCTGGGCGGCGATGTGTCGGAGCAAATCTGGCCAATCCCCCGGCTTGGAAAGCTTCCCGACTCGATCCGATTGAGGCGCTTCGGTATGAATAACCTATCTATTGAGGATGGAAGAGGTCAGAACTTGGACGAAAGCGCAAAGCCGGCACTCACCGCATCTCAAAAAAATACCCTCTCCGCAAAGCGAGGGCTGAGGACGATGTTCCTTTTTGACTTCAGGACCAACGCGAAATGAAAGCGGTCGCTTCGGGAATATGTCATCGTCACTGCATAAACGCCCGATAAAATCGCGCTGGCTGGCTGTCACCGGCTGAGTCAATGAACAGATACGGGCTGACCGACAAATTGGACAGGGAAAGCAGATCCATCCAGTTGGTGCCCGCCAGATTGGTGCTGTATTGCACCACGAAGTTGTTGCTCAACATGCCATCCAGATAGAGCAGCGGATAACCGGCCCATATTTGTAGCGCCAACGTCGGCGGGACAAGCACGGTGAGCAGCGCATTGGAACTCGTCGTACTGCCGGCCCCATTGGTCACCACCACGGAATAGTTTCCGGTGTTGGTGGCGGCAACCGACTGAATCGCGTAAGCCGCATTGGTTGCGTTCAGCACGTTGTCATCGTTAAAACGCCATTGATAATGCAACGGCGCCGTGCCGCTGACGGAAATGTTGAACGCGACACTCCGCCCCAACAACAACCGCAGACCCACCGGCTGGGCTGTGATGCCCGGGGGATCCAGCACCGTCAACGTCGCGTTGGAACTCGTTGTGCTCCCCGCAAGGTTGGTCACGATTACCGAGTAGATGGCCGCGTCATTGTCCGAAACATTGGTGATCGTCATCGTGCTGGTGGTGATGCCGGAAATGTTTCCACCATTGGTGAAACCCATGCCGTTTTTTTGCCATTGATAACTCACCGGTGACAGGCTGGCGACGACGACCGAAAAAGTCGCGGTGGTGTCCGCGTTGTTCGTGGTGTTGACCGGCTGCAGGGTGATGCCCGGCCGGTCTATCACCGTCAGAGTCGCATCGGAACTGGTCAAACTGCCAAGGCCATTGACCGCCTGCACACTGTAATTACCCGCCCGATTGGTTCCAACCTGGGTCAGTGTATAGGACGAAAAATGGGTTCCAGCGGTGGGCGAACCCAGGGGTGTTCCGTTGAAGTACCATTGAAAAACAAACGGGGGCGCGCCATAGACGGTGACAGCAAAGGTGACGTTGCTTCCAATGATCACGGTCTGACTTTGCGGCGGGGAGGCAAGGAACGGAAAATCGTCCACCGTCAACGTCGCGTTGGAACTCGTTGCATGGAGGTAAGGATTGCTGACCACGACCGAATAATCTGCGGCATCGCTGTCAGAAATATTGGTTAATGTCAGCGGGTTGCTGGTGGCCCCCAAAACATTTCCACCACTTGGCAGATTCGTGCCGTTCTTTTGCCACTGGTAACTCAACGCATAAACGCTGATGGCGCCGACAAAGAATGTCACCGGCGCGCCGGCGTTAGCGATCTGACTTTGCGGTTGAACGGTGATAATCGGCGTCGGCAACAAACAGAACACCGTCCCGACGTTGCCGATGCCGCCTTTGGCCGTCGTGCCGTATAAATTGCCGCCGCTGCCCGGCGTTAGCCCGGCAGAGGGATTCGCCCCGTTGCCACCGGCGAAGGAAACCAACGTGGTCAACGTGCCATTGGTCGTTACTTTGAACACTGTCCCCACATTGCTGTCCCCGCCTTCATAAGTCGTCCCGCAGAATGTGCCGTCGTTTAACAGCGTTAATGCGGATAGCGGAGTCGCTCCATTGTTGTAGAAAAAAGAAAGCAGTGTAGTCAACCCGCCATTGGTCGTCACTTTGAACATCGTCCCGGCGCCACTGTCACCGCCCAGCTCCGTCATGCCGTAGAAATTGCCGTCGTTCCCCAGCGTCAGCGCAAGTGGAATCATCCCGTTGCCACCGGAGAAGGAAACCAGCGCGGTCAACCCGCCATTGGTCGTCACTTTGAACACCGTCCCATCGCCGCCGCTGCCGCCGCTGGTGGTCGTGCCGTAGAAATTGCCGTCGTTGCCCGGCGTCAGTATGGCAAAGGGATTCGCCCCATTGGTGACTTGGAATGAAACCAGCGTGGTCAACGTGCCATTGGTCGTCATATTGAAGACCGTCCCCGCATCGCTGTCACCGCCATCGGCAGTCGTGCCGTAGAAATTGCCATCGTTCCCCAGCGTTAACCCGGCCCGCGGATGCAGGCCATTGGTTCCGACGAAAGAAACCAGCGTGGTCAACGTGCCATTGGTCGTCACTTTGAATACCGTCCCACCATCGGCGCTGCCGCCGGTTACAGTTGTGCCGTAGAAATTGCCGTCGTTATTCAACGTCAAGCCGCCTTGCGGATTCGCCCCATTGGTGCCTTGGAATGAAACCAAGGTGGTCAGCGTGCCATTGGTCGTCACTTTGAACACCGTCCCAACACCACTGACACCGCCTTCCGTAGTCATGCCGTAGAAGTTACCGTCGTCTCCCAGCGTTAACCCCGCCAGCGGAGAAGCTCCGTTGGTGGTGGCGAAGGAAGCCAGTGTTTGCAATGTCTGCCCACCTGACGGGGATGCGGATGCCAGGATCAGAAATGCCAGGATGGATTTGAGCGACAGTATTATACAAGGCCCTGCTCGTTCTGGCTTCATGGCTGAAACAGCCCTAAACCAAAGCCGGAACCGTTACAAGCCTTTATACATGGCGTGCTACGCTGCGCGATTTATACAACGTCTCGGTCACAGTTCGTCGCTCCGTGATGGGGCAACCATTGAAGCCATCCGTCGGTTCAACTTGTCTGCATTGCAAATCGCTCACGCGAATCCCCATCACCGTTGTCCCTCGTTCGCGGGAGCGGGAGAGGGTGGTCGCAGACCGGGTGAGGGTTGTAGGGGAGAATCACTTCGACTTTTTGTGCGGGCACTAGGGCAATTCGGGGACCGCTCCGCGAAAGCGCCGTGTAAGTCATGACGTAATGCTCAAGCGGCTCGACAAAGGTGACGCGGGCATCCTCGCAGCCGCCGCTACCGTCAGACCGCCGCTCGTAATCAACTTCCGGCTCAAGCGCAATGCCGAGACGTTCGACTCCGGACGGGTCGCCGGCTTCGTTGAATTTTACGCGGGCGATGCCGATGCGTGAATAGTTGCCCTTGGCGACGAGCCGCGGGAACAGGTAAAGCCTGCCATCGGGGCCGCGAGCGGCAGCCGGATTCAGGACGCCTTCGACTTCGTTGGGATTGCCTGGCTCCGGCTCCATCAACATTCCCAAGCGTTGTAATTGAAAGGCACTCATCCGGTCTTCTCCTCACGAGGTTTTGCGGGTTGAACGTCTCCCAGACAAGCGACGATGGCTTCAATCACCCGTTTCGACTCATTGGGATCTCTGACCCGGATGGAGAACACACCTGCTTCTTTGGCCGGATAATCGTTCCCACCCGGGAACAAGGCATCCCCCACAAAAATCATCTCGTCAATTGCAACGCCAAGCGTGTCCCGGAGTTTTCTAATCCCATAGGCTTTATCAATGCCCGGCTTGGTGACGTCAACGGAGGTCGTCCCTCCCAGCCGCACGGAAAACTCGGGGATCAGTTTATCAAGGAGCGCCTTGATCTTTTTTCGCTTGGTGAAATCGGGGTCCCATTTTTTCTTTTCTTCGATGGGTGCCTGCTGCCCCAACGCCGAGAATGTAATCTGGCTTCCCCGGTCTTCAATTTGCTCACCCCATGTCTTTTCGACCTTGAAGCCCGCTGACTCAATCGTCTGTTCTAACGAATTGATGATTTTCCCTTTTTCATCTGCGGTGAAATCTTCTGAATAGATTTTCTTCCAATCTTCTGTGTATTGGTAAAACTTTGTTCCACAGGTGGGAAGCAGAGACAGGTTCTTCAGGTGTTCATCGTGGGGTAGATTGGAGAGCACTTGTTTCTCAAACTGCGGCCAGTCGCCGCCGGAAATCACGGCCACCTTCACAATTCCCAGTAGCGTAGTAAGCAGTTTGGACATCTCGGCATCGAGCGATGCTTTGCTTTCGGCGAGCGTGCCATCCAGATCGAAAACGATGAGTTTTTTCATGAATTAGTTGCCTTCCGGCAGTGAAATTTCCAACAAGCTGATGGCACCATGTGGTCGGCACAAACACGCTCCAATCACGGCGGGCAGGAGCAGCACATCCCCCTTGCCGATGGCGTGATTGACGCCATCGTGCTCCACCTGACCATCGCTGGCAACGCACACCAGCACACACGGCGTTCCCTCGGTGCCGACCGCAAATGGGGATTCTGCGCGGAGTCGCCACAACCCGAAATGTTCACAATCAAAGAGCCGCTCTCGCAACACCGGCTTCACCTCTTCCACCACCGGCACCACAGGACCTATTTTACCTTGCGCAAAATCAATGCAGGCCATCGCCTGATCAACTTGCAGAGGTCGAGAATGGCCGGTCTTGGCATCAACATGGTTCCAGTCGAAAAGACGAAACGTCACGTCGCTGTTTTCCTGGACTTCAAAGACCACCACGTCGCCCAGCGAGTGAACCGTCCCAGCCGGAATGAAAATTCCGTCGCCGAGCTTCGGCGTGAAGGAACCAAGATGGTTCGCCACCGTTCCGTTCGCGAGTGCCTGCCGCAGAGTGTCTGTCGTGGTGGCCGGCTTGAGACCCGCGTAGATGCGACTTTCTAGTCCCGCCTCCAGCACAACCCAAGCTTCGGTTTTGCCGGTCTCGCCCGCAGGGAGATAGTTCTTTTGTTGATCCGATGGATGCACCTGGACTGAAAGCGTGTCGCGCGCATCAAGGAATTTCAGCAGCAGCGGGAACCGGCGGAAGCGCCCGGCCAGTTTTCCCAGCAACTGCTCTGGCCACTGCTTCAGCAATTGCCCAAGGGTCCGACCTTTGAGCGGTCCATCGGCAACATGACTCGGATGGTCATCGCGGTCACTCAACAGCCACGCTTCGCCGATGGGGCCATCGCCGGGCAGCGGAGCGGAGAGCAAATTAGCCAAACGCCGACCACCCCAAAGCCGATATTGATAGATTGGTTCAAAACGCAGCGGATACAGCGGTATTTCATGCATCTCCTGACTCTTTGTTGTCCTGCTCATTACCTTTCCATCGCGGCAGTATATTCGCCACGGCGTGCAGCCCGGTTGCACCGGGCGCGATGAATCAGGGCTTGTTGCGCCGCCTTCACGTTGGCCTCCTTGCCTTGCCAAATTTCCAAAGTCGGTTGCTGAATGGCGCGGGCAAACGAAAACGCCAAGGCCCAGGGAAGTCGTGACTTGAATCGAACATTCATGGCATTCAAACGGGCCGAAGCGAGTTCAGCGGATTGGCCGCCCGACAGGAACGCAATCCCCGGAACGGCGGCGGGGACGGTTCGCAAGAGACAATTCACCGTGGCATCAGTCACTTCGTCCACCGATGCTTGCTGTGAGCAGGTCAGTCCCGGCAGAACCAAGTTGGGTTTGAGGATCATCCCTTCCAGCAGCACGCGCTGACAATTCAACTGGATGAAGACGTTTCGCAGGACTTCCTCCGTCGCCGCGCGGCATTGCTCCAGAGTATGATCGCCGTCCATGAGGACTTCCGGTTCAACGATGGGAACGAGTCCGGCCTCCTGGCACAACGTGGCGTAGCGCGCCAGCGCGTGGGCGTTGGCTTCAAGGCCACTGCGGCTGGGAAGGCCATCACCCACGGCAATCACCGCGCGCCACTTGGCAAAACGCGCGCCCATTTGAAAGTATTCCGCAAGGCGGTCGCGCAATCCGTCTAGCCCTTCGGTGATTTTTTCGCCGGGATGAGCGGCTAGGTCCTTGGCACCGGTATCCACTTTGATGCCGGGAATAATTCCTGCATCAGTTAGGACTTTGAGAAACGGAGTGCTGTCCTTCTTCTTTTGGCGGATCGTCTCGTCATAGAGGATTGCACCACTGATTGACTCGCCAAGACCGGGCGTGGTCACGATCAGCTCCCGATAAGCGCGCCGTGTCTCCACCGTCTGAGGAATGCCCAGCTTCGCGAAACGTTTGTTGCAGGTGGGATCGCTTTCATCCATCGCTAGCAGCCCTTTGTCGTCGGCGACCAGTGCCTTGGCGGTATCCATGAGTGCATGTGTGTTCATTTGGGTGCAATCTACACCAAAGCCCCGCGTGAGCGCATGGGGTATAACCCCACTGTGGGTGACGGTTCCCGTCGCCAATCTGGTGAAAACAATCCCGCATACTGAGTGTTACGGGTGATTCAGAACGGAAACCCGATTGAGAAATGCAGCGTCCCGGCCGGGTCGTGACTGCGAGGGTTGAGGTTGTGGCCGTATTCGAGCCGCACCGGACCAATGAGGCTGCGCCAACATAGTCCACCGCCCACCGAATAGAGGCCGGTATCCCACGGATAATCGGCACGATGTTGTGCGAACCCAACGACATCGAAAAACGTTACCACCGACCAGTTCTTGGTGACGAGTTGTTCAAATTCGACATTGCCCTGCGTGTAGGTTTCCGCTCCCAATTGATTGCCGTTTGCATCCAGTGGCGACGCTTCGCCCTCCTGATAACCGCGCACCGAGTTTTCGCCGCCGGGAAAGAATCGTTTATTGAATGGCAGTTGATCGGCGGTGCTTCCCAACGTGAATGAAACCCCGTGGGTCACCCCGAGGTGAAGCAGTCGTCCGCCGCTCAAGTCCAGGTGATAGGAAGCTCCGACCAACAGTCGCTGATAATCCACGTTCCCGCCCAGGCTCGCGCTGGCGATTTCCAGCATGCTGAACAGTTTCAACCCGCGCCGCGGCAGCAGGAGATTGTCAACCCGGTCGCGATGGAGTTCGAGAACGAAGGAGGCTGCCTGTGCTTCTCGCACGCCGGTTTGGGTTGTGGTGGTTGAGGCGAGATCCAGCGCGTTCAGGAACTCATAGACGTACCGCAGCGTGAAATCGGTCTTGATCGGGACCAGGCGCTTCTGGATTCCGATTGAGCCAGCGTATTCCTCACGCGTGAAGGAAACCTCCTCGCGCCGCAAACCCGAGCCCTGCGCAAAGAGATTCACATTCTCTCCGAACACTTCCGGCACGGTATAAAACAGGTCGCCCTTGCTGGCTTTGAAGGATTGTACCGCCCGCAGCCGGAGATCGTGCGCCAGCCCGAACAGATTCCGATTTTCAAATTCCAATCCGCCGCGCAGCAATTCGTAACTTCCCCACCCGGCCAGCACGCTTAGGGCAATCGGTTTCCCTTCTTCTACCTCGTAAATCACATCCCGGACGCCGTCATCCACCGGTTCGTAGCGCAGGCGGACCGATTCGAATACGCCCAGACGCGCGAGGCTTTGGCGCGATTGTTCCGCCTTGACGCGGTTCAAAGGTTCGCCCGCTTCAAATTTGATCCGGCTTTTCAGCACCGAGGTCTTCGTGCGGCGATTTCCTTTCGTGATCAATTTGCCCACCCGGACAAACGGCCCCGTGGTCACGCTCGCCGACAGGTCGAGTTGGATGCTGGTGGCATTGGTTTCACGGCGCAGCGGAGAAAATACGACTGCTGCATCCGGAAAGCCTTTGACGTTCTGTTCCGCCTGAAGTTTCTGGGCCAGCCCTTGTTGCCATAATCGCGAGTAAGGTGCCCGGGGGTTCAAGGTGCTGTGCACTTCCTGTGTTTCGTTAGTGCCATGCACCTGGACTGTCACCGAGCGTACGATCGTGGGCACTCCTTCATGCACGACGACTTCAACCGTGACCGCGCCTGTTGACTCGTCCAATGTCACTTGATTCGTGCTGACCACAGCCTCCTGGTAGCCGGCCCGCGCATAGGCTTCCCGGAAGGCCGCGAGTGAACTGCTCAAGCCCGCCGGGCTGAAAACGCGATTGCCGTGCAACTGTAAGAGCATGTCTCCGCTGATAAAATAGCCACTTGCCACACGTTTTGAAAAGGCCGTGACGCCGTCGAACTCGAGCGAGTTGTAATAGAAGCGCACGCCACCCTGGAGCCGGAAGTGTGCGTCGCGCGCGGCGAATTCGCGCGGCAGCAAGGCTTCCATCGCGTTGGTCCAGGCGAGGTGCTGCTGCGAGCCATCGGTCATTGTGAAATCGCCGGACAAAGTCGCGCTCAAATATCCATCGTCGTGTGCATGGGAGAGCAAAATCAAAGTAGCATCCTCCACGAACGTTCGATCTACGACGACCGGTAGTTTGCCGTCAGGTTGGAAATTGCGGAGCAGACGGCCCATCTCACGATTTCCCAAAAAACCGAAACCCCAGACCTTCACCTTCGCCGTTTCGTTGGTCGTCGGCTCTGTTGCACCCGCCGGCCACACCCCGAGATCGAGTGTTAATGCTGCGAACATTGTGACGCAAATCCACGCACGAACACAGCGAGAAGTCGCATCACGCAAGCTGGAATTTTGTTTGTTCAACGTGTGAAAACTTTCCATTTCAAATCCGTGTTGAAGGCGTTGAACTCGTCGTATTCGCCGATGATGGACCAGCGGTCGGTCAGCCGGTACTCGACCGAATACGTCAGCCGTCCTGCTTCGGAAATGCTTTCGCCAGTCTGGATGATCAACCGTTCCTTGGCCGGGTCGCTGCCAGAATAGCGGCTGAGCAAATCCTTTCCCAGAAATGTCGCCAGGCGACCGGCCCGCGCCTCGCTCGAAAAGGCATAATCCAATTTCGGTACCTCGCCGGCTGTCAACATGAGGAGGATTTGTTCGGAAGCCAGGGGCGGGGTGGAGGAAAAAATCACGTTGGCGCCGTCGGCCCGGCCTTTCACTTCCAGCCGCAGATCGTAACGGTAATTGCGCCCGGACGCGTTGATTTGCAGGTCCGGCCCCTTGAGATCGTTCCCGCTGAAGCTTGCCAGACCTTGATCAATGGCAAGTGATCCGAATGGAAAGATCAGGCGGCCTGAGTTGACGCGGGCATCGCCGGTCAGGACCGGCGCGAGGAGCGAACCTTTTAACTGGAAATTCGCGGAAGCGACGCCGCTGAACACCGGCGTGCGGATCCGCAAGAAGCGATTCCCGCGAACGGCCAGTTCCAGCTTCCAATCGGCGAATGGCTCGTTGGTTACGCTGAAGTATGGCGGAAGCCACTCGGGCCGCGTAGGCGCGCTCCAAACCAGTGCCGAGGCGTGCTGCACGTACAATCCGTCGCGCAACGTGACTGCGCCGGACAGCAATGGTGGCAGATTGCTGCCGCCGCGCAGCGACACGTCAAAATCTCCGCGCAGCAAAAGCTCAGCACTGCGCGCAATCGGAACATTCGTTCCGTGAAGGTTGACGTGGTAATCCAATCGACTGCCATCCAATTCAGGAATCGTCACGAACCCATCAGCGCGGATGGGTTGACCGCCAATCTGCCCGCGAAAATCTTCCAGCACCGCGCGTTGACCATTAAAACGCACCAACGCCGCGATGTCGCGCAACGGCGTGATCGCTCCCATCGCTCGGGTGGCGGCATTCGTCAGCGACAAAACGCCTTCAAAACCTTTTCCGGTTTTGAGATCCAGGGTTGCCGTCACTCGTCCTTCTGGAGCTAACATCTCCGGCAGATAAGCCGAGACTGCGGCAACCTGCGCTTCTTTCAATTCCAGATGCCCGCGTGCTTGATTCCAGTCCGGCAATTTTCCGGTGGACCACAACTCACCCCAGACTTTCTTGATAAGTGGCCATTCTCCAGTCGCCGTAATGGGCTGACCGTCGAGCTTCGCCGCGAAAGTCTTCAAACGGATCGCGTCCGGACGAATTTCCAGCGCGAGTTGAAAATCTTCCATCGTGGGATGCGGCGCATTGTTTGTCTTCGGCAGCCAGACAAACTTCGCCGCACCCGCAGTCAGATCGGCGAATGGTTCGTCAGGCGTGCCGGAAATTTTGAAATTCAATTCAGGCCGCGAAACATCCAATCGTCCCCGCGCTCCCAACGGAATCGAAAATTCCTCCGATTCGTCCTTCCAATTACCCGCCAACGCGATCAGCCACGACTTGTCCCATGCGAACATTCCTTCGCTGTGTTCCGGGATGAACCTGACCGGAACAGTTCCCGTCACAACCAACGTCGGCGCGTAACCGCTCGCGAGCGCCGACACATCAATCTTGAGTTGTTCGTCCGACTGCACCGTGCCGCGCAAACCGAAAACTTCTCCAGCGCTGTTGGTCGTCGAACCCGTGATCGAAATTACTGACTGAACCGGCCCGTTCGACCAATGCGCAGTCGCGGTCAAGTCGGCAATCAAAATACTCGCGATGTCCGTTTCGATAAAATCCGAAAAATCTGCGAATGCGACATTGGTGATGCTCAATGTCGCTTCCCCGTGTGAAGGCCAGGCGAGATCGGCAGAGGCGGACATCGTGCGTTGTTCGCTCCGCCAATTAAAAGCATCCACGGCAAGAGTCCAAAGACCATCTGGCGTGTTTGTGTTTCCGGCGCGGAACGTGATCGCAGAAGGTTGTCGAAGCTTGTAAATCTCTTCGTCGCCCCGGCGTAACGAAAGCTGGTTCAACTTCACTGCGACTTCGCGCTTCGCCAAGTCAAAGTCCGCACCCGTGCCGATGGACAAAATGGATTCGCCCGCCCTCAATTCAACATCCGCAGATTTGAGAAGTTGATTATCCCCACTCCATTTGGCGTGGACATCCAACGGCTTCAGCCCGGCGGCTTGGAAGTTCGTGAAAGTCACTTCACCACTGTACGCGAGATTGGTCAGCGGCCCGTTCAATTCTCCCAACGCAGCAAATCCTGCATAGCTCAAACGCGGCAAAAAAGTGTGCAAGAAACCGCCGGATAATTTCCAGTGTCCACCGGCGATACTCCGCGCCGCGCCGTCAAATGAGCCGTCAACAACCAGCACTGATCCATCGGCCAGATCCGCGCGAATCTCGTCTAGGTTCAAAACAGGCGACTCAAACTCGCCACGGACGAGAATCGTTTTGGCGTCCAAATCTCCCACGCACACTTGTTCAGCGGTAAAGTGGAATTGCGCTACTGGTGACCGTCCGTTCTGTGGTTCGATCTGCACGATGCCTTCCGCCTTTCCCGTGAGGTTCGTTCCGGGCAATTTCGCAAGATCAATCGAGACGCGAAGTTGCGCCGGCTCTGACAGAAGTTCGCCCGACCGCTTGATGCCAACAGTGTTCGTCAGGGCGGCATTCAACCACGGCGATTGGATGTTCAGCGCGTGAAGTTTCACCCCGTTGGGATCACCGTCCGCCCCCAGCGAAAAGTTCACCGCAGGCCAACCACTCTGGGAAAGTGTTTCCCTCGGGCGGACAAAACCGGTCGCCTGCAAATCGAAACGGTTTGAAACGATGTTGGCGGTCAAACTGGCGACCAGATTGTCGTATCCCTCAACCTGAAATGATTTCGCGGGAATCTGCCACAGTGGAAAGTCCGCCTGCGCCTGCGCCGGCCACCAAGTGTTGGTAGTGAACTGTGCCGTGATATTCGCGCGATTTGTGAGCCAGCCGAGTTCGCCATTCCAGTGCCACCCTTCGGCAGTCTTCGAAAATCCACCACGGAGCGATGCATCGTAGGCAGCCCAATCGGCAGCGAACTTTATCGCAGAATCTCCATCCAGTCGCACGGCCAACTCAACTTCCCCGCTCGCCGATGGAAAGCCAACGACTCCATTCAACCGACCCGCCCGCCAATCTGCGTGCGGAATGGACAATCGAGTGGAAGCGAATTCGATAACGCAATTCGTCAGTTCCGCAACGGGCAAATTTCGTTGCAGCGTATGACCGATCTTGGAAATCAGGTTCAACGTGACGCCCGCCGATCCATGTTGTTCCGCGCTCGCGGTGGTGACTGCGTTCGTCGTCGCGCTGCCAATGAAAATATGGCCGTCGCTTAACACGAGCAGCGGCGGACTGTTGGTGTTCCCATTGAATCGCCGCCAAAGCCAGGTCGTCGGCAATACGGATTCGACACGTTGCACATCCAGTCGTGTGCCGCCCCACTCGCCGTGAACGCCGGTTAGCGCGAATCCGGCCCAACCAATCCGGTCGTAATCAGCAAACCTCAAACCGTAACGACCCGCAACTGGCTTTAACACCCACGGAAACCAAACCGGCAGCACCACGAGCAAAAGGATTCCAAGGGCCGTCAGCCACAAAAGGCCTCGGAGAAGTCTGCGTTTCCTTCGTCGCTTGATTACCATGCAATCAATTGTGACTTTAAGATCGGACTGTCTTACTCAACCGCAAAAATTTCCAAGCAGTGTACGGTACCAGCGACATCGAGTGAAATCGCTTTCCAAAGTTTCATCCTGTCCAAACTCAGCGGGAATCTGAAATGGGGATTTTCATTCAACGCGGTACGGCGCTCCACTTCCAATTCCGAATCTCCGGCAGGTCTTGCCGTTTTTATCGAGGAATTACCAGTGCTCGGTTAGTGTGTTATTGAGCTGGGGTTTCAGATGGATGCCCTTAGCGCCGGCGATCATTGTTTTCGCAGTGTCTGTGAGGGTCTGCGCATTTATTTGTGAGATTCCTTGGTTGTGAATGTTAGGCGGAGTGCAGCTAATTTCCGGCAGGCGCGGAAATTGGTTGCGGCGATTGTTTTGGTTGGCCGCTAATCCGCCATCTCAAGCCACCGGTCGCCACATAGACCAGCATGGCAAACAGCATCACAATCACGCAGAACCAGATGCGCCAGTCACGATGCGCTCGTCGCCAATAAGGCGGTTGGCCGTGATGAATCGGGCCGCCATTCGGATCTCCGTGCGACTGGTGATCATTCTGTAATTCATTCATAAGATGCTATGCCTCTGCCAACCACTTCCGCGCCTCAGCGGCGTCGGCGTGATCGAAGTAACGAATCGTCGCTTTCGTGAACGGCTTGCAGAACGCCGCCATCCCTTCCTGCCATTTCTTCTCACCGACCACCGCCAGGCGGTCAATGTCGCTGAAATGATGCATCGCAAACTTCGTGTCCTCCCACAACGCGCCGGCTGTCCAGCCGTGAAAGCCGGTCATATCGAATAGCACGCGCAGTTTTCCGTGCAGCCGGACGAGCCGCTCGAACTCGGGCACGAAGTGTTCGTAATCTGCTTTCACCAGCTTTCCGCTGACGTGGACGGCGAGCATCTTCCCGCCGTTTTCTTCGCTGAGGTTAATGGGCATGTTGGACTCCTTTGGTTCGTTTCACGTTATTATGTTTTCCATTTTTACTCGCGCTGATTCGCAGTAATTTTAGTTTCGGTTCAAGTGACTTTCCCGCGAGGGGTTTCCCTTTCTGCGTTTCGCCCCGACCCCACTTCCAATTCCGAATCTCGGGCAAGTCCTGGCCGTGTTGACCAATGTAATGTTTGTGCTCAATGAGTTTGTCCTGCATCTGCTGTTTCAGATAAGCGCCGTTGGAACCCAGACGCGGCAGGCGGTCCACCACGTCTTGCACCAGATGAAAGCGGTCCAGGTCATTCTGCACCCGCATGTCGAAGGCTGGCCGCGCGCCAGTATGCATCCATTTTGTGGAGCAACTCCGGCGTGAGCGTATTTGAATTTGTTTTCATGTTTCGCAATTAAGTTTCGGTCTCATCCTCCGCAGCCGCAGAGGCTGCCGAAGTGATTCTTCGCGGTTCGGCGTCGTGGCTGACGCCGGTTAGAGAAATCAATCGCGCCGCGATCGGCGCGGATGCCAACCCTAATTTTGCACCGGCGATGGCGGATTCACTATGGGGTGTTCACCCCACCCTGGAATTGTGGAAGCCGCCGCAGTTGATGCCGTGAAGGGCGCGAGCGAAGGCGGAATTGACGCAGATAAATTTTCCACGCACACTTGCATCCATCCTCATGGGTTGGAAAGCAACAGTTCGAGCAATGGAGGCCGCCCAGCGACGGCAGCAACGCGAATCGCAAAAGCGTCAGCGCGAACTGGAGCAGCGCGCTAAAGAGCAAGCCAAACTTTCCGGAATAGAACAGGCGCGTTTGGAAGTAGAAACCTTCGAGAACCAGCTTGACGGTCTTTTATCAATTCATAAGGAGCAAAGCGAAGTTTTGGATTGGGAAGAATTTGCGGCTTCATTACCGCCGCCCGCACCACAAAGAAAATCGTATCACGAGCTTAAAACAAAACAGCGCGTGATGGTTTTGCTTCCGAATCAGAAAGGAAATTCTGAAGCTGAAATTGACCAAGCTCGATTACAGGATGAAAAATCATTTCAAGATGAAGCGCAGGCTTACTCCGACCAAAAAGCTAAATGGGAAAAACTGAAGGATTTGTCTCGTCGAGTTCTGGCGGGAGAACACAAAGCATACACGGAAGCCTTGGTGGAATTTAATCCTTTCGCCGAAATGTCCGTCCTTGGCTCATCAATTCATTTCATCGTTCATGGCGCAAAACTGATTGAGTGCGTTTTGAAAATAAATGGCAAGCAGGCGATTCCCGCAGAAGTCAAAACGCTCTCGGCAAGCGGGAAGGTTTCTATCAAGCCAATGCTCAAAGGCCGCTTTCACGAAATCTATCAAGATTACTTGAGCGGCTGCGTGCTGCGTGTGGCGCGAGAGGTGTTTGCGCTTTTGCCTGTGGATACGGTTTTAATTGCGGCGTCGGCGGATTCATTGGATTCGCGCACGGGGCATGCGGTTGAACAACCGGTTTTGTCAGTAGTGATGCCCCGCACCGTTGTCGCGCGACTTGATTTCGAACAACTCGATCCGTCCGACACGATGGAAAGCTTTCAACATCGGGGGGATTTCAAGGCTTCTCGCAAATCAGAAAATTTCAATCTTATCATCCCGTTCACGCCCGCCGACATCGCCCACAATTCCATCGAGGAAATGAGTTTTCACAGCTTGCTCGCAACCATTCAGAAGATGCGCGAGGAATTAAAATTAAGGATTGCTGAAATGAATCAAAGTGCAGGCGAAATAATTCCACAATCTAGTTCATCACCATGATCATCGTTCTCACAATTCTAGCCGCGCTCTTTCTGGGGTTCGCAATTTTTGTTCTGATTAAGAACAAAAAATTGGAAGACGATGCGCTGCGAATCCAAAGAGACACACAAGCAGCCATCACTGCGTCGCAACAGGAGTCGGAACGCAAGCAGCAGCATTATGAATCAGAAACGCAGCGCGTTTATGGCGAAGCGCAGGCTGCGGTCGCCGAAGCTCAAAAGCAGCTTGACCAACAATTTGCCGAAGTAAATCAAGAGTCCGAGCGCATCCGGCAATATTACGAAGCTGAAGCGCGTAAATCACAAGAGGCAGCCGAGGCTTTACTGGCAAAGACGCTTAAAGATTTAGAACCGCTTCGGAAATACGAAAAACTTCGAGATGCAGAAGCCGAGGCACAACATCAACTCGCCGATGCTGTGAAAGAGGCAACCAGTTTGCGAGCAGAAGCAGAAAGTTTGCTTGAACAGGCCAAAAATGCCTCTGCCGATGAGCGAGCAACCGCAAAAGAAAAAGCTAAAGACATCCGCGATCAAGCTGACGCTCGCCTTACCCAAGCTGTTCGTGATGCCGGCCGCATCGTTGCAGAAGCAGAGAAACGAGCAGAACAAATTGGCGGTGATGCCTACGTTGCTTTGCGCGACAAGCAAATGCTGGAGCAAGCCGCCGAAGCAATGCGCAATGTCATCGAAGGTTACGGAGACCGCTATCTCGTTCCCACACATAGCATTCTTGACGATTTTGCTGAAACATTTGGTTACGACGAGGCGGGGCAAGCGCTCAAATCTGCGCGTGAACAATCAAGACGCATGGTTGAGCAAGGAGAAGCTGCTGCTTGCGATTATGTTGAAGCCGAGCGACGAAAGACTGCAATCCAATTTGTGATTCACGCCTTTAACGGTGGTGTGGACGCGATTCTGACACGCGTTGTTAAAAACGAAAATTATGGGACGCTCGAGCAAAAAATTCGGGATGCTTTCAGTATTGTGAATAATGATGGCAGCGCCTTTAGAAATGCACGAATTCTCCCAGCCTATCTCGATGCAAGGTTGGCCGAACTGAAGTGGGCAGCGAAGGTGCAAGATTTAGCCTTAAGACTGCGGGACGAGCAGCGTGCTATAAGAGACGAGATGCGCGACGAGGCGTTGGCAAAGAAGGCGCAAGAGCAGGCAGCGAGAGACAAGGAACTGCAAAGAGTCGCCGTGGATGAAGCAGAAAAAAGATTTGCCCAAGCAATTGTGGAACAGAAGGCACAACATGAGCAACAATTAGCAGAAGCACGTCTGAAAGGAGCGGCGGCGGTTGAGGAAGCTGAAAAGCAACACGCTTACGAAACCGCTGAAATGAACGCGCAACATGAAAGACAATTAGCGGAGGAACGGCAAAAACTTATTAATGCCACAAAACGAGAACAAACCATCGCACAGCGGACAAGAGAGGGAAGCATCTACATCATTTCCAATGAGGGATCGTTCGGTTCGGGTATGTATAAAATTGGTTTTACTCGAAATGACGTAGAAGAGCGTGTTGACGATCTTTACAATGCAAGCGTGCCGTTTGAATTTGATATTCACGCGGTAATTAAGACGAAAGACGCCGCAGCGTTTGAATATAAATTCCACAGACAGTTTCTTGCAAATAGATGGAACAAAAAAAATCTTCAGAAAGAATTCTTTCGCGTGAGCCTCGACGAAATTCATCAACAAGTCGAGAAACTGAAACAACAGGGGGAAGACTGCGATTTGAAATGGATAGAGACAGAGGCGGGTCGAGTTGCGGAATGGCAGGAGAGTCATAACATTGAAAATGATTCACAAAGGAAAGATAAATGGCTAAAGCTCGAACAGGCTTTGGCTGATGAAAGATGGCATAAACGTGAACGACGTTTAGCTAGGCGTGGAACGGACGCGTCAATGCTTTCAGTCTCGGATGCTCCTGAAACGAATGCGGATGACGTAGGGGCTTGAAGATTTGTCCATCTCCTCACGCCAGCCCTCTCCTCGTTGGGTGAGGAGGAGAAGGATTATTTTGTGGGACGTTTTTCATAGTTTCACTCTCCGCAGGCGAAGGGCGTTGGTGATGACCGAGACGGAACTCAGACTCATCGCGGCGCCGGCGATGATCGGGCTGAGCAGCCAGCCGAAGAAGGGATAAAGCACGCCCGCCGCAATCGGAATGCCCAGCGCGTTGTAGAGAAAGGCGAAGACGAGATTCTGCCGGATGTTGCTCATCGTGGCGCGACTGAGACGGATGGCTTTGGCGATACCACGCAAATCACACCACCGGTACGAAGATGGCCGCGACCTTGTCGGCGAGACCCTGAATGGGCGCGCGACTGCGCTGCGCTTCGGCCACCATATTTACGATTTGCCCAAGCAGTGTGTCGTTGCCGACCCGTTCGGCCCGCATAACAAAACTACCCGTGCCGTTGGCGGTGCCGCCTGTCACCTTGTCGCCGACAGCCTTTTCCACGGGGAGCGGTTCACCGGTAATCATGGATTCTTCCACGCTGGAGTGGCCTTCGACCACCGCGCCGTCAACGGGCACCTTGTCACCGGGCACCACGCGCAACCAGTCGCCGACTTTCACTTGGTCAAGCGGGACTTGATGATCGCCACCGTCGGCGACTTGTCGCGCAGTAGGCGGTGCGAGATTGAGCAATGCCTTGATCGCGCTGCCCGTGCGGCTGCGGGCGCGGAGTTCGAGCACCTGACCGAGGAGCACCAAGACCGTGACCATCGCGGCGGCCTCAAAGTAAATGCCGACCTTACCACCATGCTGCATCGTGGTTGGGAACAGGCCGGGCATGAGCATCGCTACCGCGCTAAAGACGAAGGCTGCGCCCACGCCGATGGCGATCAGCGTGAACATGTTCAAGTGAAGCGTCACGACGGAGCGCCAGCCGCGTTTGAAGAATGGCCAACCCGCCCAGCAGACTACGGGTGCGGTGAGGGCGAATTGAATCCAGCGCGACGCATCGCTCATTACCCAGGCATCCTGACCCATCGCGGGAATCAAGTGCGCCATTGCGAGCACAAACACTGGCAACGTCAGTGCCGCGCCGATCCAGAAGCGCCGCGTCATGTCGCGCAGTTCGGCGTTCTCCTCGTCATCCGCGCCCGCAGTCGGCGACATCGGTTCGAGCGCCATGCCGCACTTGGGGCAATTTCCGGGATGATCCTGCTGCACTTCCGGGTGCATCGGACAGGTGTAAATGGTTTTGCCGCGCGTCTGCTGCTCCTTCTTCTCCGCTTGCTTCTTGGTGGCAGGTGCTGACAAAAACGTTTTCCGGCAGTGCTCGCTGCAAAAGCAGAACGTCTGTCCGCCGCGTTCAGCGTGGAGTGCCGTCGCTTCGTCCACCGTCATGCTGCAGATGGGGTCTTTGGCCATATCAGGTCTGTTCCGGTTGATTGGTCCAGCAAGGTGACAACTGCAATCCGGACGGAACAACCAATCAGCCTGCAACCGCCTCCTTCATGATTTTAACAATCGTGTCCTCCACTTCCTGCGCCACCCCTTTCAGTTGGGGCGTGTTGAACAGCGCCAGCAGAGTGGTGGGCTTCAACGTCGCCAGAATGGTTTTGCCGTCCTCCTCGTAAATGGAGATCCGGCAGGGCAGCGCGGTGGAGACGCTCATGTTTTCGTCGAGCACCTTCTTCGCTTGTTGCGGCTGACAGACCTCGAAGATCAGGCATTCNNTTGTGAACCTGCATGACGCCAAAGTGATTGGCTTGGACGTCAGCCTGCAAGGCAGCCGCAGTCTCGCTCACCGTTTTGTCCGTGGACAATTTGACTAGCATAGGTTTCCTTTCAGGGTAAAGAGGTCACTTCACGTTCGGGTCGTCAACGCACAATCATTTCTTGGACAGCTTGCCAATCGCGACGACCAACAAGGCCACGACCACCACGCCGAACACCGCCCAAATCCACATTCCTCCGCCCGCCCATCCACCCATCCATCCGTCTGTATGGTTCATTATGTTTTGTTGCTTTCGGTTTGTTCTTCGCCGTTGTCACCGGACCGGGCATTTGAGAAAGCGGTTGCGCCGCGATTTGCAAGAGTGCCCACACTCATATTGCTTCGGCGGAGACGACTTCGCTATGGGGTATAACCCCACCGCGGATTATGGGAAGACACCGCCCGCTGAAATCGAATCCAGTGAAAGATGCGTCTTATTGCGTCGCCGGAGTTTGTTTCAAGTGGTCTTGGCAGTCCAAGTACGCAGCGCGTTAAGCGCGCAATGATCAGTTCTTCGCCCGCGCGAAAACGATGGTGGATGCGGAAGGTCGCAGGCGTGGACTACTGCGCGCTCTCGTGTGTGCTGGTCATTCCAACCAGCCGCCGTTAAATCCCGCCCGCCGCAAGCCCGTAACCAGATACGGGCATTGTCGCATCAGCGACCACAGGAATCCGGAGCGATGGTTCTCGATCATCAGCACAATCGGACCCTGGTTGATACCGAAGTGATACGTCGACACCCAGCCGCATTCACGTTTTGGCTCCACGGGAAAGGTCGGGTTGATATGCTTATCCATTTGATGCAG
>PLJQ01000458.1 GCA_003140275.1 Limisphaerales bacterium | reverse complement strand
ATCCCCTCAGTTGAGGGCCGAGCGCGCCCAAAAATTTGAAAAAATCCCCCGTCGCACGATCTTCGCTCCCCTCGCGGCGCACCGACCGCATTTGCCCCTCGAAATCCCGCCGCGACTCTGAATAATCTGGATTTCTCCTCCCCAAAACGCGATTTTCAAATCGACCTATGAAATATTCAAGCTAACGACGATACCCGTGTCCTCGGCCGTGCCCATAACCGCGGTCATACCCCCGATAATCGCGATTTCCGTACCGGTAGTAATATCCGTACCCATAACGGACTGGGGGCGGGCACGGCTCCACGATCACGCCGGGTGGGCAGAACGGCGGTGCTACGACCACCTGGGCGGGATAAGGTTCAGGCGCGAATATCGGCGGCGCTACAACGATGTGCGGCAAGGGGGGCAACGGAAGAAACGGAAGACCGAACCTCAGGTTGACCCCGGCATGGGACATCGCCACACTACCAACCAAAACGGCTGCTACTAACATTAGCTTTTTCATATGCAAGATGAGACGGAAACCGGATGGAATTGTTCGCAGGCTTCAAATCATTTTCGCATTTTTTCTTTGAATAAAGCAAACCCGCGGACGTCTGCGCGCCCGACCCATGACGTCCAATTGGACAAGGACTTCGCGATCGCCCGCCAAGGCCTCACCCACTACCAAGGTGCAATTACGCAAACAGAATTGAAACAGCCAGCCCTCTGATTGCACTGAAGCAATGCCGCAATTTCACCTCGAAATCTTAATTTATTTTCCAGCAGAAAATCTGGGCGCGTGCCGTGCTCGTTTGATGATGTGGTGAACGACGCCGCGCTGTTCAACGAACGCCGCGCCGTCAGGCGGATGAAAACGGCGGATCCCACAACGGTTTCTTCCCCAAACGCGGTCGTTCAAACCTCAACGAATTCCGCAATTCGAGAGGCAGTTTCTGAATGAAACGGTTTTGGCGTTGGCCAGATCACTCTTGATAAAATCGAATGGAGCGGCTTGGTTTATGCTTTTTGCACAGCAAGAAACGCCGCCGCCAGGCGAACTGGTGCAGCGGCGTTGTGGATGACGGAAAGAACAAAAGCCGACCGGTGTATTGGAGCGTTTCGCAAACCAGCCTAAAGTGAAGCCATGAAGAATCAGACGACCGCTTGGAGAAACATTTTCGTCCCTCTGTTGTTGGCGTTTCTGGTTGCCCCGGCGCCCGCCCTCACGCTGACGAATCCCATCGTCTTCGTCACGCAACCGCCGATTCCGCGTGAACTCAACAGCTCGGTCTCCAACACGTTCCTTTCCGTCGTCACGGAGTTTGGCAATCAGCAGGCCGACACCGCGCACGCCGCGCGCGGCGGCGATTTGTGGTTGATGACGACCAATCTTTGCCTCGTCAATCTCACGCGCATGGCCGGATTCGGCCTGAATGGAATTCAAGCGGGCAGCGGCATAGATGTGCGCGATCCGGCGATTCATTGGGGCGGAAGAAAAGTTCTCTTCAGCATGGTGGTCGGCACCCCGACGAACGCGACGGACACCACGGCTTTCTTCTGGCAGCTTTACGAACTTACGAATCTCGACGCGGTCATCGCCAACACGAACACGCCGCCCGTCATCGTGCCGGTGGCGTATCAGCCGGTGAATTGCAATAACGTGAACCCGGCGTACGCCACGGATGGCCGGATTATTTTCATGAGTGACCGGCCGTTCAGCAACCAGTCATATCTCCACCCGCAACGCGATGAATACAAGGGCGCGCCCAGCGTCACCGGCACTTACAGTCTCGACCCGGCCACCGATGATTTGAAAATGTTGGAACATCTGCCCAGCGGTGGATTCAATCCGTTCATCGACAGCTTTGGCCGGCTCATCCTCACGCGCTGGGATCATCTGATTCAGGATGGCAACGCCACCGGCGACCGCCTGGGCCGCTCCACCAACGGGGCGCTGAATTTTTTGAGCGAGAAGGCCAACGCGCCAACGCAATCCACCAACACCATCGAAACCTTTCCCGAACCAAACGATTTCGACACCAACTACTGCGCGCAACTCGGCGTGAACCCGGATCTGTTCAACGTCTTCCTGCCCTGGGCGCTCGATCCCGACGGCGGCAACGAGGAGGTTCTGAACCACGTCGGGCGGCATGAGATTTCTTTTTTCAACCTGACGCAGTCGTTCACGGCGGACACCAATCTTGTCAGCGTCACCAATCTGGCCTCGCGCCTCGCCTCCGGGGTCATCAGCGCAAACACCAATCCGCTGGCCTCCTTTTTTCAAATCACCGAAGATCCGCGCACCAACGGACTGTACTGGGGATTGAACGCGCAGGATATTTCCATCTTTGGCGGCAACCACGCGGCGGGACAAATCCTCACCCTCACCGGCGGCAAGGGATTGAATCCGACCGGCATGGTGGTCAACCCCATTACGCCCGTCAGCGGCGCGAATGGCCCGAATTCCCTGGGCCTGTTCCGCAATCCGCTGCCCATGACCGACGGCATGCTCATCGCGGTGTTCACCGCCACGCCCACGTCGCTCAACTTCGGCTGGGACACCAACACCGGGACGGCTTCGTTGCCCGTCTCGCAATATCATTTCAGGTTGATGTCGCTCAAACCCTCCGGCGCATTGTGGACGACCAACCAGACCCTCACCAGCGGGTTGACCAACGTGGCCGTTTACTGGGACGGCCCGACGCTTGTGACCAACGCCGGACCGCTCTGGGAATTGCAGCCGGTGGAAGTTCGGGCGCGGCCGGTTCCCACCCCCGTCAGCACCCCGGTGAATCCGATTGAACAACAGGTTTTCGTTGAGGAGGGCGTGGACCTGCCGACGTTTCAGGCCGACCTCGCCGCGCGCAGCATTGCGCTCGTCGTGAGCCGCAACGTCACCGCCCGCGACGAGGCCGACAAACAGCAGCCTTATAATTTGTCCGTGCCCGGCGGGGTCAGCACCATTGCCGACGGCGGAAAAGTTTACAGTATCACCCATCTGCAATATCTTCAGGCTGATTACCTGCGCGGCTACACTTACGGCACGACAAACCTGCAACCGGGACGCCGCGTCCTCGCCGTGCCGATGCACGCGACGACCAATCTCAATTACACCAGCAGCCAACCCAACGCGCCCATCGGCGGCACGGAACTGATGAGTGACGGCTCGCAGGCAACCTTCATTCCTGCCAACCGGGCGGTGACCTGGCAACTCACCGGCACGAACAACAATGACAGCGTGGTCAAGGAGCGTTACTGGATCAACTTCCGACCGGGCGAAGTGCGGACGTGCGCGAATTGCCACGGCATCAACGCCGTTGACCAGCTTGGCCGGCCGGCCCCGACGAATGCGCCGCTCGCGCTGCGCCAACTGCTCCGCCTCTGGCGGACGAATTCCGCGAACGCCTACTCGCTCATCGTGAGCAACGGCACCGGCGGCGGGAATTTCGGCGCGGGTTCAATTCTCACACTGACCGCCAACGCCGCGCCGGGCGGACAGATTTTCGCCGGCTGGACCGGTGCGGGCGTGAGCAACGCCGCGTCGCCAACCACGTTGTATATCATGCCGACGAACAACACCAGCGTGACGGCGGTTTTTTCAAATCTTCCGCCGCCCGGAATCACCGGCATCCAACTGATCGGTGGCACAAACTTTTTGATCACGGCCTCCGCGTTTGCGAACCAGCCGTGGATATTGCAAGAATCAAGCGATCTGACGGACTGGGTCAATGTGAGCACCAACTTCGCCGAAGGCGCGGGACTGTTGCAGCTCACCAACATTTTCAACCCGGGCGCGGTCCAGGAATTCTTCCGCCTCAAGTCTCTATGATGAAGCGCCTAACGTTCAGACAACTCCGCCCGAAACGACAGCCACAAGACCACCACAGCGTTTACGTCGTGTTGCTTGATCGCGCCGTTGGCAGAATCCGGACGGTGCGTGTCGCCGCCAACCCCTCTTGCGACCCCAAGAGGCTGTGCGTGTACGTGGGGATGACGGGCCTGAAACCGGAAAAACGCTGCTTTACATTGGACCCATTCGGACAAACCCCCTCCAAATCAGGCTTTCCTACGCTCCATGATTCCCGTCTTACCCCGCTGGCTTCAGCTCGAAATGGTGGGACTTCGGCTTGCGGGCCTCATCAATCTGGGCTTCCTGCTGCTCAATCTGGTGGTCCAGTTTGGACAACTCCGCGCTGCGCATCGTTTCGTTCTCCGGGCTGCGCGCCCAGCCGGGAAAATTGTATAACTGGACATCCCGCCACCGGGCGAAAAAGGTATTGTTCTTCTGGAACACCAGACTCAGAAGCTGACGGGCCTGCCGCGTGACTGGTCCAGCGTTAACTGTCAGGTTCCAGCCCTTGGTCAAGTCCTGCGTGCCAACCTTCCCAACCGCTTCCCCGTCAATCGACACCTCGTAGGTCCCCTGGGGCAACCCGGTGATCTTAAGTTCGTACCGGCTTAGTTCATCCAAAATCGGCGCCAACTCGAGCGCCCTCTCGGCCTTCGGATCAATCGGCATCGGCAAAGCCTCGTCCAACCGGTCAAAGCTCACCTTGCCGTCCGACACCTTCAACTCGCTTATCCGGCAGTCCTCCGAACCCACACATTTCCCTGCGACGGCATCGATCTCCGCCCGCGAAACGAGCGTCGGCGCCCCGAGTCCTTTCAGGACTGCCCACGCCATGACTGTGTGGCCGATCGGACCGGGGTGAACCGTATCTCCGCCACCCACGAAACCGGGCGGGTTGGCCGCCCGCTCCCGCACCAACATGGCCATGTAAGGATCAAACTGATCCACGAACGTGGCCCCCTCTTTGGCGGCGACCTCTTTGAGGCCGTCGGAGAACTTGCGCAAGGACAGGTTGCGGACGTCCTGGTTTGGGTCGGCCCGCTTTTCCTCTATCGGCTGGGGTGTCAGGAACGCCAGCCGCGCGCCGCTGGCTTCGAGAACTTTGGCGAGCTGGGTCTGGCTGCGAACGTAAGCGCGAAAGATGTCCTCCCGGAAGGGCTGATACGAATGATCGTTCATCCCGAACTTGATGGTCACCAACGTCGGCTTCAACGGCAGAACGTCGCGCTTGAGGCCGCGCCCGACGGAATCCTCCACCATTTCTTGCTGAACGTGCGAGTCGGCCGCGAACAAGACGCCTTCATCCGGGTGAGTGCGCTGCCTTAGCCACGCAGTATCCCCGCCCCACCCCACGTTGCGGAAGGTGAGCTTCCATTGCGGATGGCGGGTCAGGGCATACGCCTCGATATACGTCGTGTAAAGCCGTTGCTCGGTAATGCTGTCCCCCAAAAACACGACGTGGTCACCGTCGCGGATCTGAAAATCCCCAGCCACAGCGCGGACTTGTAGGGCGGCGAGGGCGGATAGGAGCAACAGGAGTTTATGCAACGAAGTTTTCATATTCGACGTGATACGCAAGTTGCTGGGTTCATCGGCAAACGAATACATACAAGTGACATTTCAACTCTCAGGCCCCGCGGAAAGCAAGTCGCAATCGAAGCTTTCCATCAGCGTGATAGAAGGCGCTAAGTTGTGAGCCATGATCGGTGCGGGCCAACAATCCGCCGATGCCGCCAGCACCTTGCAAGCTGCCGCTCGAATCCCGGCCTCGTGTAGGACAGTCTTTCGCTCTGAAGTCCGCTCCCAATCAACGGTAATAGCAAGCAACTCAGCGAGCGTAATCTCTTCTTCGAAGTGGTCGGGAAAATAGCGGATCAGAGCCTTGTCGTATGGAGAAGGAAGTGGACGAGACCAACCGGTAAACTTCTTCAACAGGCGAAACTGAACATTGGTAGAAAGATTGTATGCAGTGAGCACGGCCGCATCAAGGCGAAGAACTGCCGCCAACACCGCCTGCTCAGTAGGCGGCTGAGTAAAGTCGCGCACTAACAGCATGTCCTGTAGTTCGGCCGCGCGTCGGTGGAGCTCGCCGCCTGGGCGCAATTGTTCACGGTCTGGAAGCGGAAGTTGTCGTAACGTCTCAATATGGTTGTTTCGTTCCATATCAAGCTCGAAGCTGAAAGCACTTGCCACTGGCGAGGCAAGGATTGCGGCAAGAGCGAACTCGGAAATGTGTTGGTGAGGCCAAATCGCGAAGAAATGATTTGTGAACGCCAGCCCCTCTGAGTCCGCCCAAACTACAAGCCGCCAAGGGGACTTCCGAAGCAGCCGAGCAGCGTTGCATACAACCTTAGGCTTTTCCCAGTTCCGTTTGTTGGCTCGTGTGCTCGGATCCTGATGTTGGTCGAGAAGTGACAGATAGCGACGCGCGCGCAATTGAAACTGCGTGAGATTATCATACATCTTTTCAGCGCCAAGATGAAATCCATGCTTCTCCTTGTCGCGTGCGACATCGTTGCGGGGTGCTGTTTTTGGTTTGCCGTCAGAACGCGCAATCCAATTCACGCCCTTGTGAATTGCCGCTACATCTCCCAACTTTAATTTGCAGTCGATCTCTCCAAAAATGGAATTCTTCGGTAGTAAGCGCAGCGTGAAAGGCGGTCCACCTTTGGAAGGTGGCACCAGAACAGCCGCGCTGCGCACCTCGCTAACATGACAGTCCTCCAAGAATTTCTCGACGCCTTCTTTCAGCACCTCGGCGTAATGCACTCGCACAGTGCGACCGTCTGTCCGCAACCCGCTAGCCATGATCGCCACGGTTTCATTGTCTGCGTAGCGGAAGATTTGCGGTAACTCGACAATCTTGATTGTATCGTATCGCTTTGCCATCTGCCGGTTCGCATCGCGATAAACCGGATCGCTAAGAAAGCTCTGCGGCAAAACAAGTCCGAGAAGACGCGGCGGTTGTTGAAATAATCGGTAAAGAAATTCAGCAGGCGGCTTGGTTTTGCGAGCGCCGATGTCGCGACGGTATCCTTTCTTGAATTTCTCGTAAGGCGGATTCGCAAGTATGATCGAGGCGGATTTCAAAGTTGTGTCCCACTCGGGCCAAGTGAATACGTCGGCAGGGTGCAACTGCCAACTGTTGTCATTCGGGTAATCCGACAAAGTGAGAACTTGACGACAAATTTCCAACGAGAGCGGGTCTGTTTCCACCCCGATGAGGGGTGCAGATTGACACCGTATC
>PLJQ01000068.1 GCA_003140275.1 Limisphaerales bacterium | reverse complement strand
CCGAATCGCGTCGGCATTCCGCTCACGGACATCCGCCTGTTTGGCTTCGGCCAGTTCATCGCCGACGGCATCAAGGCGGTGATCAAGGAAGACGTGGTACCGCGCGCGGCGGACAAAGTCGTTCACTTTTTCGCACCAATCGCGCTGGTCGTGCCGGTGTTGCTGGCTTACGCCGTTCTACCCATCGGCCGCAACATGGTCGCCATCGACCTCGACGCGGGNNAGCAACCGAGCTGTCCGTGTTTATGGCGGGCTGGGCGAGTCGCAACAAATATTCGCTCCTCGGCGCGATGCGGGCGATTGCGCAAATGGTGAGCTACGAGGTCCCGCTCATTCTTTCCGCAGTGACGGTGATCATGATGGTCGGTTCGCTTTCGACGGTAAAAATTGTCGAAGCCCAGGCCGGCTACTCCGGCGTGTTGCCGCAATGGCACGTGCTGACGCCGTGGGGATTGGCCGGTTTCATTCTGTTCATGATCGCGGCGGCGGCGGAATCGAATCGTTCGCCGTTTGATTTACCGGAAGGCGAATCGGAAATCATCGCCGGCTATTACCTCGAATACTCCGGCTTCAAATTCGCGCTGTTTTTTCTCGGGGAATACCTCGGCATGTTCGCGGTCAGCGGTCTGGCNNTCACGCTGTTTCTCGGCGGCTGGACGGCGCCGCTCTCATTTCTCACCTGGATTCCAACTTACGTCTGGTTTTTTGCGAAGCTGCTCGCGCTGATTTTTATATTCATCTGGTTGCGCGGCACGTTGCCGCGACTGCGCATGGATCAACTCATGAATTTTGCCTGGAAATTTATGCTGCCAATGGCGCTGATCAACCTCGTCACCGCCGGAATCTGGCATTTCATGACACCGGGTGGATTGCGCTGGTTGGTTTGTTCGCTGGTAGTAATCGCGCCCTATGTCGCGCTTGGTACTGCGCTGGCCGGAGGTAAAACCATGACGAAACGCACCTATCGCTATGCTGAGTGATCCCATCGTGAATCGTAAATCGTAAATCAAAAATGTCGTTGCCTTTCGCCATCATCGCCGTGCTCACCATCGCCGCCGCCGTGGCTGCAATGACTTTGCGCAATCTTGTCCACTGCGCGCTCGCGCTCGCGCTGACCTTCGCGGGACTGGCCTCGATCTACCTGCAACTCGGCGCGCAATTCGTTGGTTTCGCCCAAATCCTGGTTTACGTCGGCGCGGTGGCCATTCTCATTGTCTTTGCCATCATGTTGACCCGGAGCAGCGAGCCAACGGAACAACCCGTGTTCTCCGCTTCCTGGTTGTGGGGGCTGCTCGTGGCTGTGATCGTGTTTGGTACATTGGCTTGGACAATCGTGAAGAGCACAGCCAGTCAGCGCGAACCGGTACAGGTTGCTGAAGCCACCGTCAAACAAATCGGCGACGCGCTGATGACCGGGTTTGTGCTGCCGCTGGAAGTCATTGCCCTGCTGTTGACCGCCGCTTTGATTGGAGCAGTGATTATTGCGATGCGCGACGAAGTTGAAACCAAGAAATCCAAATGAAATCCGTGAAATCGACAACTGAAAGTGAGCAGGTGCGAAAGTGGGAAAGTGAGATTGGCCTCAAGGCTATTTTCCCAGTTTCCCACTTTCCCAGTTTCCCACTTTCCTTGCGTCACAGCGCATGACCCCGCTTTCCGCATACCTCCTGCTCTCGGCCATGCTCTTCGCCATCGGCCTGGCCGGCGCGTTGACGCGGCGCAACGCCATCCTCGTGCTCATCGGCATTGAACTGATGCTCAACGCGGCGAATCTGAACTTCATCGCGTTCTGGCGCTTTGGCGAACATCCGGAGGCGCTCACCGGTATCCTGTTCGTGATTTTCTCGATCGGCGTCGCCGCGGCGGAAGCGGCGGTCGGTCTGGCGCTCATCATTGCCATCTATCGCCACTACAAAACCACCAACCTCGACCAGGTCGATTCGATGAAGGGATAGATGGAACCAAATCCGAAACTCACAAAGCGTGGATATTCGAACCAACCCACTTCCGGCGTTGAGAGTGCCAGTCCGGCTCCATCCGTGGTCGGTGCGCCGGCGGTTTTACACGGCAAACGCGAAGAGTTTGATTATATCGTCGTCGGCGCGGGATCGGCCGGGTGCGTTGTGGCCAGCCGTTTGATGGAGGATCACGACCTCAGCGTGTTGCTTCTGGACGCAGGTGGGCCGGACGACAAGCGGGAAATTCATGACCCGGCTGGCTACCTCTTGCTGCAAGGGCCGCAATCGGGTGTGGACTGGAATTATCTGACGGAAGAAGAGCCGAACCTGAATCGGCGCCGAATCCCTTGGCCGCGCGGCAAGGTGCTGGGCGGCAGCAGCTCGATCAATTTCATGATCTACATTCGCGGCCATCGGCTTGACTATGATCGATGGAATTGCCTTGGCAATGATGGCTGGAATTACGACGAGGTGCTGCCCTGGTTCAAGAAGTCGGAAGACAATGAGCGCGGCGCTTGTGCTTATCATGGCGTAGGCGGTCCGTTGAGCGTGACCACACCGCGTTCGCGAGATTCAATATGTTCCGCCTTCGTGGCTGCTGCGGGCCAGCTTGGGTTTTCCGGCGCGGAGTGGGATTTCAATGGCGAGAAGCAGGAGGGCGTCGCCGGCTTTTATCAGAAAACCATCAAGTCGGGCAGACGACATAGCGCCGCCGCCGCCTTCCTGACGCCACACCTGAGTCGCGCCAATCTCAAAATCCAAACCCGCGCCCCGGCGACGCGTCTCATCATCGAAGGCAAACGCGTGGTCGGGGTCGAATACCGGAAGGACGGCGAAATTCGCCAGGCTCGCGCCCGACGCGAAGTAATCGTGAGCAGCGGTGCCGTCGAATCACCGAAATTGCTGTTGTTCTCCGGTCTCGGTCCGGCGGAACAACTTCGCGCGCACGGCGTGAACGTGGTGGCGGACTTGCCGGGCGTGGGGCAAAACTTGCAAGACCACCTGATGCTGCCGATTGCTTATGCCGTCAATAAACCGCCGCCCTCGGAAGCCGATTTGGAATCAGCCGGCCTCTTTCTTCGGTCACGTGAGACTGCGACTGCGGAGTCGCCCAACCTGCAGTTCATGTTCATTCCATTCCTGAGCGCGCCGGAATTCAAAGCGTTGAATGTTCCCCTGCCGGTTTTTTGCTTGTTTCCCACCCTTACGCGCCCGCGCAGTTCCGGCAGCATCAGTCTCAAGTCGGCCAACCCGCTCGACCCGCCGTTGATTCGCGCCGGCTACCTTCAGCACGAGTCGGATCTGCGGGTGCTGATGGAAAGCGTCGAGTTAACACGTGCTCTGGTCAACAACCGCGCTTTTGACGAGTGGCGCGGCGTTGCCATCGATCAATGGCCACTCGCAAAAACCGACTCGGAAATCCGCGCGCAGATTCGCAATACGGCCACGACCATGTATCATCCCGCCGGTACATGCAAAATGGGGACGGATGCGGACGCGGTGGTGGACCCGCAACTGCGCGTTCATGGCATCGAAGGTTTGCGGGTGGCAGATGCGTCCATTATGCCCACCGTTGTCAACGGCAACACCAACGCGGCTTGCATCATGATTGGTGAGAAGGCGGCGGACATGATCAGAAAATCCCGCGCATGACCTGGATCGTCAAAAACCTCTGGCTGATTCCCGTCCTGCCGATGCTGGCGGCGGGGTTGAGTGCGCTGGCACCGCAGCGTTGCCGCAGGTTTTCCGCAACGCTGGCGATCGGCTCGATGGTTGTCTCGTTCCTGCTTTCGCTGTGCGCGTTTGCTCACACGCTGAAACAATGCGGACACGAAGCGGCCAAGGAAGTTTTTAATTTTGAATGGCTGCGCTTTGCCGCCGGTGACGCAGGGATTCTGAAACTCGGCTGGGTAATCGACCCGCTCACGGCGGTAATGCTCGTCATGGTTACATTTGTGGGCCTGCTGATATTCATCTACAGCCTCGGCTACATGGCGCACGACGAAAACTTTACGCGCTTTTTCACGTTCCTCTCGTTGTTCGCCGGTGCGATGCTGGGCGTCGTTATTGCAAACAGCCTGTTGCTGCTGTTCATCTCCTGGGAACTGGTTGGCCTCACGTCGTATCTGCTCATCGGCTTTTGGTATCACAAACCGAGCGCGGCGGCGGCGGCGAAGAAGGCGTTCATCGTCACGCGCATTGGCGATCTCGGTTTATTGCTCGGCATGGTTTGGTTGTATTCAAAAACGGGAACGCTTCTTTTTTATGACAACGGAACTGGCTGTTTGGAAACTTCAACCCTGGCTAAAGCTTTTCCGTTTGATGATTTCGGTTTCATTCCTTTGCTGGGAATCGCGCTTCTCATTTTTATCGGAACGATGGGAAAGTCCGGCCAATTCCCATTGCACGTTTGGTTGCCGGACGCAATGGAAGGTCCGACGCCAGTCAGCGCACTCATCCACGCGGCTACGATGGTGGCGGCGGGCGTTTTCCTTGTGGCGCGTGTATTTGCGCTCATGAAACCAGATTGGAGCGCCATGGCAGGTCCTCACACATTGGTAAGTTTGCCTCCCCCGGATGCGACCGTTGTCATTACTTGGATTGGTGCCATCACCGCCGTCTTCGCCGCACTCATTGCCGTCGCACAAAATGACATCAAACGCATCCTCGCTTATTCCACCATCTCGCAACTCGGCTACATGATGTTGGGCCTCGGAGTTGGCGGTGTGGCGGTGGGCATGTTCCATCTCATTACGCATGCGTTCTTCAAGGCGTTGTTGTTCATGGGGGCGGGTTCTGTGATTCATGGTTGCCACGAGGACCAGGACATTCGACACATGGGTGGCTTGCGCAAATCCATGCCCGTGACGTTTGCCACGTATGCCGTCGGCATGATGGCGTTGAGTGGTGTGCCGATTTTCTTCTCCGGCTTCTGGAGCAAGGATGAAATCCTGCACGCGGCGCATGGCTGGAGTGTTTCACGCGGGCCGTTCTATCTCGGTGTTTTCGGCGCGCTGCTCACGGCATTCTACATGACGCGGCAGGTTTGCTATGTGTTTTTTGGAAACGCGCGTAACAGTCGACGTAAGGAGGCTCATTCTAATGCGGAGTGCGGAGTGCGGAGTGCGGAGTCAAAGTTAGAGACTCCTCACGTCGTCTCCTACAAAGAGAATGGCGCTCCGCACGAAAGCCCTGCCGTCATGACGGTTCCTTTGGTTGTGCTTGCGGCATTTGCGATTGTGCTCGGCTTCATCGGCACACCGGTTTGGCCGTGGTTTCAGGAATATTTGAGCGGCCAACCGGCGACTTTTGATTTTGGCAAATTGTTCCAATGGGAAATCCTTTCGCTGTTGTTGCTTTCTAGTGTGGTCGTGGCTGTGGGCATCGTCGCGGGTTTGTGGTTTTATTGGCTTACGCCGGTGGGGAAAGCTGCCGAGGCCGATGCGTTGGAAAGGGTTCGGCCGGATGTCTTTGGCGTGCTGCGGGAAAAGTTTTTTGTTGATGAAATCTACGAAGCCACCGTTGTCCGATTCAACGTCTGGTGGGCGTGGGTGTGTGACTGGCTTGATCGCTGGGTGTGGGATGGTGCGGTGCGGTTGATTTCCCATCTGGTTTTGGGACTTTCCTGGTTGAACCGCTTTATCGACGAGTTTGTGGTGAACCTCGGTTTCGATGAGGGCTGCCGACGCATCAGCCGCGGCGGAGGACTCCTGTCGCGCTTGCAGAATGGCCAGGTGCAAAATTATCTGCGCGTGATCGGCGTGGCGCTGGTCGCTCTGGTGCTGTTCCTGATCTGGGGAGGTGGCAAATGAACGGAATTCCACTCATCACAGCGCTGACGTTTACGCCGCTGATCGGCGCTGTGGTATTGGCCGCGATGAATTTTCAGAATAAAGAACTGGTCCGTCGGCTGGCGCTTGGCTTTGGTATTGTTTCGCTGCTGACGGCGGGGCTGGTGTGGAAACTTTTTGATCCGGCATCAGTTGAACTCCAGTTCGTGGAGCGACACGCTTGGATTCCGACGTTGGGCGTTGATTATTTTGTCGGCGTGGATGGGCTTGGCCTGTTGTTGGTGTTGCTCACAGCCATCGTCACGCCCATGGCGATTCTCGTCTCCTGGAAAATCGAAAAAAACGTTTCCATTTACTTCTCGCTCGTGCTGTTTCTGCAGGCTGGTTTGTTCGGCACCTTCACGGCCATGAATTTCTTTCACTGGTTCATTTTTTGGGAACTGAGTCTCGTGCCGGCGTTTTTCCTGATCAAGCTTTGGGGCGGCCCGCAACGCAGTCCCGCCGCCACGCAGTTTTTCATTTACACCATGGCCGGCAGCGTGGCGATGTTGCTCGCCTTTCTCGGAATTTATCTGGCGACGGGCACATTCGATTTCATCCGGCTCGCGGAACTGGCGCGAACGGGGGAACTGGCTTCGGCGTTGAACGCCAAACTGGGCTGGTACGGATTAACTCGGGAACAATTGCCTTTGGTGATATTCGCCGGCGTGTTTCTGGGACTTGCGGTCAAAGTGCCGCTGATTCCCTTTCACACCTGGCTGCCGACGACCTACGCCGAAGCGCCGACGGCCACCACGATGCTCCTGACGGGCGTGATGTCGAAGATGGGCGTCTATGGTTTCCTGCGCCTGTTGCTGCCGTTGTTTCCCGAACAGATGCGGATGATTTTGACACCGCTGCTCTGGCTGGCAGTGATCACGATCATTTTTTCGGCGAGTGCTGCGTTTGCGCAAAAGGATTTGAAACGAATGCTTGCCTATTCATCGATCAATCACCTCGGCTATTGTCTGCTGGGCATTTTTGCGGTGGCGAAGTTTACCGGCAACGACGCGGTACTGGCGACCGAAAAAGCCGCCGCGCTCAACGGCGTATTCCTGCAGATGTTCAATCACGGTCTCACGGCGGCGACACTGTTCATGTTTGTGGGCTTCCTGGAACAACGGAGCGGAGGATTGCGCGGACTGAACGACTTCGGCGGACTGCGAAAAATCGCGCCGGTGTTTTGTGGGCTGATGGGCATTGCGCTCTTTTCGTCGCTTGGACTGCCGGGGTTGAACGGGTTTGTAGGCGAGTTTTTGATTTTCAAAGGTGTGTTCCCGCTCGCGCCGTGGGCGGCAGGGCTGTCAGTGATCGGCCTGCTGGTCACGGCGATTTTCATCCTTACAGTTTTGCAACGCGTCTTCAACGGGCCGCTGAATGAAAAATGGTCAAATCTGCCTGACTTGACGTTGACCGAACGCGCCCTGGTCGTTGCGCCAATCGTGCCGATGTTCGTGCTGGGGCTGTGGCCACGGCTTGTGCTGGACGTCATCACTCCGACTGTCGTGCGAATGGTGGAGCAATTGAGGTTTTAAGCACGACTGAACACGGATAAACACGATTGAAACTGGAAGACATTATCAAAGACTCAGCAAGAGATTGGCAGCGCTTTTCACCGGCGAAGCCAGAGTCTCTGCGAGTTTTGAAAGATGCTAGTGAGATCGAATTGCCGGATGATTATCTGGCGTTCCTATCACAAACTGACGGAGGTGAAGGAGAACTCCCCGTGCAGCCGTTCTGGTTTCAAATATGGCCGAGCGAGAAGGTCGTGGAATACAATGATGGCTACGAGGTCAAAAAGAACCTTCCTGACTTTTTCGGATTTGGAAGCAGCGGCGGTGGCGAGCTCCTCGCGTTCGACGCCCGTCAAGGCAAGCCTTGGAAGATCGTGGCAGTGCCATTCATCCCGATGGAAGCAAAAGAAGCCATTTTGATCGGCAAAGATTTTCTGTCGTTTGCACGCCTCATGGGAAAGAAAGACGAAACCGTTAATTGAAGATGTTAGCCTGGACCATCTACATCTCATTTCTTGGCGTGCTGGTGCTGATGCTCCTGCCGAAGGGGAACGCGCGCGCGGCGCGGTCGATTGCCTTGCTGACTGCAATTGCAGGATTTGTCATCGCGTTGACCGGAACGTTGCAACTCAAACCCGGATCGGAGATAGCCACCGTCGCCAAACTCAACTGGATTCCTTCGCTCGGCATTGATTTCTTCCTCGCCGCGGACGGGATCAGCTTGACGTTGGTTTTGTTGACGGGGATTGCAGCGGTGGCAGGGATTTTGTTTTCCTGGAACATCGAGCATCGGGTGAAGGAGTTTTTTGCATTTTACCTCGCGCTCATCGGCGGGGTTTACGGCGTGTTCATCAGTTTCGATTTGTTCCTGCTCTTCGTCTTTTACGAACTGGCGATTATTCCGAAATACTTTCTGATCGCGATCTGGGGTTCGACGCGCAAGGAATACGGCGCGATGAAGCTGGCGCTCTACTCGTTTGTCGGCAGCGCGATGGTGCTCATCGGAATCGTCGCGGCGTACGTTGTCGCCGGGTCGAAGACGATGAGCCTGCTGGAGCTGGCGAAATATCCGTTCCCGGAGCATTTCCAATACTGGGCGTTTCCGTTGGTGTTTGTTGGGTTCGCAATTCTGGCGGGCCTGTGGCCGTTTCACACTTGGGCGCCAACCGGTCACGTGGCCGCGCCCACAGCGGCGTCGATGTTGCTCGCTGGCGTGGTGATGAAACTCGGCGCTTACGGTTGCCTGCGAGTGGCGATGACGTTGTTTCCCCTCGGGTTGGTTGCTTGGCGAAATGAAATCGCTTTGCTCGCGGTCATCGGGATTGTCTATGGCGCGATGGTGGCGCTGGTGCAAAAGGATTTCAAATTCGTCATCGGGTATTCGAGCGTCAGTCACATGGGATTTGTATTGCTGGGGCTGGTGACGCTGAACGAAATCGGTTTGAGCGGGGCGGTGTTGCAGATGTTTTCCCACGGCATCATCGCCAGCCTGTTGTTTGCGGTGGTTGGCCGGATGGTTTATGACCGGACGCATACGCGTGACCTGGCCGCACTGGAGGGAATGAATCTGGCCAAAGCCATGCCGTTTGCAGCGATGACGTTTGTCGTGGCGAGCGTGGCGTCAATGGGTTTGCCGGGGTTCAGCGGATTTGTGGCGGAGTTGCAGGTGCTCATCGGCGCGTGGCAGGCGTTTCCAACGTTCGCGGTTTTGGCGGGTGGCGGGATTCTGATTGGCATGGCTTACACATTGCGCGTTTTGCAGAAAGCATTTTTTGGTGATGTAATCACGGACGTGAGTCCACAGCAGAATGAAGAAGAGTCCGCCGCGCTCTCACGAGCGCAGCCACACCCGCTAGAGCCAATTTCCATTCCAGAACGAATTGGCGCCGTGATTTTGATGGCGACGACGTTGGTGATCGGCCTCTATCCGCGTTTGTTGTTGGATTTGATTGTGTCGAGTTTTAGTTCGCCATTGTTCGAGGGCTTGCGGAAGGGAGGATTGTTTTGAACGAGGTGAATTATTTTGAACTGCTCAAGCTGGCGATGCCGGAAACGATCCTGGTGATTGCGGCGCTGGCAGTGTTGGCCGTGGATCTGGGGGTGATGCGCGCCGAGGCGCTCCAGTATCGGATGCTTCTCTCGGCGCTGATTTCCTGCGTCGGATGCGTGGCGGCGATCTTCTGGATGTTCAACATTGAACAGCACGCGAACTTTTTGAACGGCAGCGGCATGTTGGTGGTCGATCCGTTGACGCAACTCGTCAAAGAGGCGTTGCTGGTGTTGACGGTGTTCACGGTAGTGATATCCATTGAATCAAATTTCACGGATCACGTAGGAGAGTATTTCGCCCTGCTGCTCATGGCGACGGTCGGGATGATGTTCCTGGTCAGTTCGGAAAATATCCTGATGATTTTTGTGTCGCTCGAACTGACCAGCCTTTCACTCTACATCTTGACGGCGTTCAACAAGCAGAACATCAAATCCGCCGAGGCGGCGTTGAAGTATTTCCTTTTCGGTGGCATGGCGGCGGCGTTCACATTGTTTGGACTGAGTCTGCTTTACGGGTTGACCGGGGAAGTTAATCTGATCCAGATCGCTTTGAAGTTGAAGGGGACTGGACTCGATCCGCTGTTGATCGTGGCGATCGTGATGACGATCATCGGCTTGGGCTTCAAAGTCGCTGCCGTGCCGTTCCATCTCTGGGCGCCGGACGCTTACGAAGGAGCGCCCACCCCCAGCGCGGCGTTCATCGCATCCGGCTCGAAGGTCGCGAGCTTCTTCATTGCGGCCAAGGTCATGATGCTCGGGTTCGCGGGCGTGGAAGGAAGTGCCGCGTGGCGTGATTACGCGTCCGGCTGGGTGCCGGTCGTCGCCATCGGCGCGGCGCTCTCGATGTTGCTGGGCAATCTGGTCGCGATTGTTCAGAGCAGCGTGAAGCGATTGCTGGCATATTCGGCCATCGCTCATGCGGGCTACATGTTGCTGGCGGTGCTTTCCCACGACAAGGCAGCCGTGGCTTCGTTGATTTACTACGCGGTCACGTACGGGCTTACGACCATCGGCGCGTTCGGCGTCGTGGCGGTCGTAGAGAATGGGGCAGGGGACGACAAGCTGATTCGTTTTGCCGGCTTGAGCCGGCGCGCGCCGGTGGTTGCGTTTTGCATGATGATTTTCATGTTGTCGCTGGCGGGGATTCCGCCACTGGCCGGGTTCTTTGGGAAATTTTATCTGTTCGCGGCCGCTCTTGGAACCGACCCGAAGAATCTCGGCCTGCTCTGGCTGGTCGCATTCGCAATCGCCATGAGTGTGGTGTCGCTTTTTTACTACCTGCAGGTGCTTAAACAGATTTATGTCGTTGATTCGCCCGTGAAGGCACCAGCTCTTCACACGCCGATGGCGAGCAAAGTTGCGTTGAGTTTGCTGGCCGCGGGGGTTTTGGTGTTGGGTGCCGCACCGAATCTGTTATTGGAACGATTACTCGCCGCGATCAAGTCTGTCGGATACTAAATAAGCCGGGCGCGAGCGGCCCGACTTTTTCCATCATGGCTTGACCCCTTTGGTGTTAATGGTACTAGTGTAATTACTTTAAGTCAGACTAGGTGACCATTATGACCTTTGTCCGGAAAACAGAGAACGTGGTCGCAGCCGTTTGCGGTTTCTGCGTGGCCCTCCTTGTTGCCTGTTCATTTCCTGGCGGTGCGGCGCTCGCGGCTGAAGTGGTTTCGCCCCACAGCTCAACCAATGACCATTGGGCCTTCAAGTCACCAGTGCGACCCGCGATTCCGTCCGTGAAGAAAACGAATTGGCTGCGCAATCCGATTGACAATTTTATCCTCGCAAAACTGGAGGCAAACCAATTGTCACCGTCTCCGGAAGCGAACCGGGTGACGTTGATCCGACGCTTGAGTTTTGATGTCATTGGTTTGCCGCCATCGCCTGAAGAGATCGCTGTGTTCGTGGCGGACAAGCGTCTCAACGCGTACGAGAAACTCGTGGAGCAACTGCTTGGCTCGCCTCGGTACGGCGAACGTTGGGCACGGCATTGGCTTGATGTGGTCCGCTTTGCCGAGAGCGACGGCTTCGAGACGAACCTCCAACGCCCCAACGCCTGGCCTTATCGCGATTACGTCATCCGCTCGCTGAACGAAGACAAACGGTATGACGAATTCATTCTCGAACAGCTTGCTGGTGACACGCTGGGCAGGGATGAAGCGACCGGGTTCATAGTCGGCGGCCCGTGGGACCGGGTCAAGAGTCCGGACATCAATCTGACGCTGCAACAGCGCAATGACGAGTTGCACGACATGGTTTCCACCACGGGCAGCGCGTTTCTGGGGCTGACGGTCGGCTGCGCGCGCTGTCACAATCACAAATACGACCCNNTGTCACAATCACAAGTTCGATCCAATTTCGCAGACGGACTACTACGCGATGCAAGCGGTCTTCACTGGCGTTCAGCACGGTGACCGGGTCTTGCGCAAGCCCGACTACGAGCAGCGCGTGAAAGCCGCGGACGAACTGCGACCGTTGCTGGCGGAGTTGAACAAAAAACTGGAACGATTTGAGCCGCTGGCACAAATCCAACCTTCATCGCCCGCCGGTGTGACGGCCTCGGCCACGGATTCGAGTGCGTCCCTGGCAACGAACCGGTTCTCCCACCTCCGCCCGCCGGTTCACCCGCGTAAAAACGTGGATCGTTTTGCCTCAGTGGAGGCGAAGTTTGTCCGTTTCACCATTTTGGACACCACCGACGTTGAACCATGCATTGATGAATTGGAGGTTTTCACTGCGGAAGAAAAACCACGCAATGTTGCCCTTGCCGAGAAGGGCGCGAAGGCCACCGCGTCCGGTACTTACGTTGGCTCTGATTTGCACAAGCTGGAAAACATCAACGACGGAAAATACGGCAACGGACGCAGTTGGATTTCCAACGAGAAGGGCAAGGGCTGGGTGCAAATCGAATTACCCGAAAAAGTTCTGATCAATGAGGTCCTTTGGGCGCGCGACCATGAAGAAAAATTCTCGGACCGGCTGGCCACGAAATACCGGATCGAGATGGCGACCGAACCATACAACTGGAAACTGGTGGCCTCCTCCGATGATCGACGACCCTACAAGGCTGGTGCCAAGGTGGCGTCAGATTATTCCGCCGACGGGTTGCCCGCCGGCACTGCGGAGGAGCTTCGGGGTTTGCTCGATCAAAAGAGGAAGACCGAAAAGCAACTCGAGGAACTGACCGACTTTCAGCAGGTCTATGCCGGCAAATTCGTTGATCCGGAGAGGACGTATCGATTGTTTCGTGGCGATCCGATGCAAAAGCGGGAAGCCGTCAAGCCGGCCGCACTTTCCGAGTTCGGGCAGAGAATTGAGCTGCCGGAAAACGCGCCTGAGGCCGGGCGTCGCCTGGCCTTGGCGCGGTGGATTATCGACCCACAGAATCCGCTGACTGTCCGCGTGATGGTTAACCGTCTCTGGCAACATCATTTTGGTGAAGGTCTGGTGGGCACGCCGAGCGATTTTGGTCGAAACGGAATCAAGCCAAGCAACGCCGAACTGCTCGATTGGCTGGCCACGGAATTCATGGCGCGCGGCTGGAGCCTCAAGGCCATGCACCGATTGATTTTGCTTTCCAGCGCCTATCGACAGTCGAGCACGCCCAATCCACAGGCAACGCGCGTCGATTCCTCCAATCGGTTGCTGTGGCGTTTCCCGCCGCTGCGACTCGAAGCCGAGCCGATTCGTGACGCGATTCTTTCAGTGAGCGGCAAACTCGATTTGAAAATGGGCGGACCGGGGTTTGATTTGTTCGAGCCGAACGAGAACTACGTGAAAGTTTATAACTCGAAAAAGGAATTCGGACCGGCCGACTGGCGGCGCATGGTCTATCAATCCAAACCGCGCATGCAACTGGACGATACCTTCGGCGCATTTGATTGTCCGGACGCCGGCCAGATTGCTCCGAAACGAAACGCTTCTACGACGCCGTTGCAGGCGTTCAACCTGCTCAACAGTTCATTCATTCTGCAGCAATCGAACTTTTTTGCGGAACGTCTGAAGCAGGACGCGGGTGACGATCCGAAGACACAGGTGCGGCGAGCGTTCCGATTGGCGTTCGGTCGCGAAGCGAGCAAAGGCGAAGTGGCGATGGCGGTAAAGTTGATCAAAGAAAGCGGGCTTAAGATTTTTTGCCGCGCGCTCTTCAACGCGAATGAGTTCTTGTATGTGTTCTGAGTTTTCCAAAACGTCGCCTTTGTCATTATGAGCCTCGAGCTTTCGAATGCCGGTCGTCGATTGCTCGACCGGCGGACGTTTCTGCAATTTGCCGGGACGGGCTTGGGTGGCATTGCGCTTACCACGTTGCTGGCGGAGCAAGGGTTGTTGGCAGCCGGGAAAGATCGTTCGCCGGTTCGACCGCAGATCCGTCCTTCGGCGCCGCTCGCGTCTCGCGCGCCACATTTTCCGGCGAAGGCAAAGCGCGTGCTGCTGATCTTTTGTTCCGGCGCGTGCAGTCATCTTGATTCGTGGGACTACAAACCGGAGTTGATCAAGATGGACGGCAAGCCGCTGCCCGGCAACGAAAAGCTCATCACCTTTCAAGGCGAACAGGGCAATCTCGTTAAGCCGATCTGGGAATTCAAACCACGCGGACAGAGCGGCAAATACATTTCCGATCTATTCCCAAACCTGGCGGAACTAGCGGATGATTTTTGCTTCATCCACTCGATGACCGCCAGGAGCAACACGCACGGACCGGCGGAGAATCAGATGAGCACCGGGTTCACGCTGGACGGATTTCCCAGCATGGGCGCGTGGGTTTCCTACGCGCTGGGAACGGAGTGCAGTGACTTGCCCGCATTCGTCGCCATTCCCGATCCGCGCGGCGTGCCGCAAATCGGGCCGCGCCAGTGGTCGTCGGCTTTTCTGCCAGGGGTTTTTCAGGGCACGCCCTTCAATGCTGACAAACCGATTCCCAATCTGAACCGTCCTGAATCGATCAGCGAGACTGCCGCGCATTCCACGCGCGATTTCCTGAAATTCATCAATGACAAACATCTCGAAAAACATCCGGGCGACACCGACCTGAGCGCGCGGATTGCGAGTTACGAACTGGCGGCTAAAATGCAACTCCGCGCCGCGGAGGTCGGCGATTTGTCCGGCGAAAGCGCCGTCACCCTCGAACTGTATGGTGTCAACGATGCCAACAAACTCAAGGCTGGGTACGCGAAAAACTGTCTGCTTGCGCGTCGGCTGCTGGAGCGCGATGTGCGCTTCGTGCAACTCTTCAACGGTTCTTACGCGATGGGTGAAGGTGTCGGAAACTGGGATGGGCACAAAACACTCAAAGAGCAATACTCCATCCATGCGCCCATCTTCGATCAACCCACCGCCGCGCTGCTGCGGGATCTAAAGGGCAGGGGATTGTTGGAGGACACATTGGTGGTCTGGACAACCGAGTTCGGTCGCATGCCGACCTTTCAAAAAGGCGCCAACGGGCGCGATCACAACCCGAAGGGGTTTACCGTTTGGATGGCGGGCGCCGGAGTGAAACGCGCCTTCAGTTACGGCGCCACGGACCCGTTCGGTTATCAGGCCGTGGAGAACATCGCGACCATTTACGACCTCCATGCCACCATCCTGTACCTGCTGGGGTTGGACCACGAGCGCTTGAGTTATTATCACAACGGCATCGAGCGTCGCCTCACCGATGTGCATGGCCAGGTGATCAGTGAGGTTCTGGCCTAAAGCTGATCGATCCAAAGTGATTGCCAAAAGCTTTTTCTTCTTCTTGTCTTTTTTGCTTCTTCCGCTTGAGTGCCCTGAGCACGGACGAAATGGAGTGGCAGATTAAAATGGCTGAGAAGACTCACTGCGTGCGCGCCGTTCGGATCGAATGTCCAAACCGTGCTTATCCGGTTTGTTGACAATGCAGCCAGGACTGAGGTGCCAGAGACACGGCAAAGTTCGCCAGCCTCATGATCACTGCTACTCGGAGGCGGCCTGGCAGTCCTCAAAGCGTTCTTGTCAACAAACCGGATATGCACGGTCCAAACCAACGGCGCGCACGGAGTAACGCGCACTTTCTTCAGCGGAAAAACACTGCTTTACATTCGATTTCTTTCCTACGAAAGTGGCCGCTCCATGATGGCTTTTTTCGATTCAAATATTTGGGGCTTTATTGCGATGCCAGTCGGTCTCCTGCTTTGTTTTGGACCTGGACTCCTGGTCTGGCTGAAAGCCGAACTGGAAACTCCGCCGCCCGACAAGCGCGAAGACCGCCGTTGAGATCAGCCCGCCTTTCCGTTCCAGCTACCGGTCCAATACTGGTCAACTACTGGCAATGACGGGATTTGCCGCCCGTCTGGTGTGGCTGAGACCAGCGACGCGGGCTGCGCTTCGTGCGATGAGCTGTTTGTTATTTGTTGTTATTTGTTGAGTTGCATTTGTCACAAGTTGGAATAGAATCAACCGCAAAACATCCAGATTGAACTTATGAAAAACATACTTGCTTCCGTTATTATTGCGTTTGCCTTGACTCTTTCGGCTTGGGCCACCGATGTGACCGTCAAAATCAGTGACGTTCACTTATGCTGCAAGAATTGTGTCACCGGCGTGGAAAAGGCTGTTGGCGAAGTGCATGGTGTGACTGTGTCCGTGGACAAAGATGCTGGCACCGTCAGTTTGACAGGGTCGGATGCTGCGACGGTGCAGAAGGCCGCCAACGCGCTGGTGGCGGCCGGCTACTTTGGCAAGAGCAGCGATGCCAACATCAAGATCGTCGCCGATACTGGTGCCAAGGGAACGAAAGTGCAATCGCTTCAAGTCAAAGGCGTTCATCTCTGTTGCACCAAGTGTGTCAAGGCGGTAACCGAAGCGCTCGATCCGGTTGCCGGTGTGAAGGGCAACACGGCGACGAAAGGCGCCAAATCGTTTGAAGTGACGGGTGACTTCAACGACGAGGACGTGTTTTCCGCCCTGCACAAGGCCGGGCTTGCCGGCAAGACGGAGTAAATTTCCCGCCTCTTCAAAAGCGCCTCTTTGCTGTCAAGCGTCGCGGCGCTTTTACTTTTTGACGTGCCTGAAATTTGCACCATCCACTGCGCTTTCAAAGAGCGCTGAGTTGCTGGTGACTCCCAGCCTGGACTCCCACCCCGCTTGACACCAAAGAAATACCGGCCCAAAGTCGAGACCGTCACCGAAGCAGGATCGCACGGTGACCTATATCTGGCTTTGGGTTGCCTCGCATATTATGCAAAGACTTCGTTCAATCCATTTGTTTCTCGGCTGCATTTTTGCACCTCTTTTATTGTTCTTCGCCGTCTCTGGCGTCTGGCAGTTGCTTGGCCTCCACTTGCACTCACACCTATTGGAACGTTTATCCACGATCCACACCTCACATGGGTTGAAGGCTGGAGGCGCTTTGACGTCTCCCAGCCCCGTCGTTGGCTGCTGTTGGGCTGCATGGTGGTTTCTTTGCCGCCCGTACTGAACGCCATCAATATAATCCGTGATTGGACGATTGATTCTACGAGTCACAACCTTTTTCCATTTGAATTTGCGATGTTGGCGTTTGTCAGTTTGCCCGCGCTGCCCGGCGCTTTTCTCGGCAGCAGGATTGGGCGCGTGATTTAACCTCAAGCAACTTAATCCTACGGAACAACAGCCGCATCACCAGATCACCGGCAAGCCGATGAAGTTCCTCACACTGGCGGACTGGACGGGCATGATGGAGACGGCACTGAAGGTCGTTATCGGTGATTGGCCACGTTTCAATGCCGCCCTTTGTCCTGTGCAACATGGCGACACCATGCGCCGCAGACTTCACCTCAGTGGTTATCTCTTCGAGTAGGTGGAAGGCGAATGTCTTGTCGAGTTCCTCGCCCGGAATCACCCGCCAAATGTGGTAGTGGAAAATGCTCTTTAGTCCGGCGAAGCGATATGGGCCAAAGCTTGCCGACCACGCGTAGAGTAAATCGCCAGCTTCGCAGTATTTCTCGTCTGGGAGTTTCAGATTCGAGTAATACCAACGGTCACCTCCGTTCAAATTTTGAATGCGGAGCACGGGTGTTCCCGAATCCAGCAATTCTTCCTGTGAGTAGGCACGACCATTGATGAACTGCGCGCAGTCGCCAAACTTTCGCCACTGCCAACCTTTCGCAAGCGATGGAAGGTTTCCATTCCTCACTTCAGCATCCCCTCCAGTTCCTTCATGCCCTGCTGAATCTCTGCCTCCAGTTGGCCGAGGGCTTTCAGGATTTCGTCCGGCGGGCGGTGCGCAACTTCGGCGTGGATGACTTCCTTGTAGCGGTTGAGCGAGAGGTCGTAGCCCTGCGCGGCTAGGTCGGCCTTGGGAACGCAGAAGCTTTGCGCGGTGCGCGGATTCTTGCGCTCGGCCTGGTCGCGCTGCGTCCAGCGCGCGAGGATGTCGGGCAGGTTATTCTTCGTGTGTTCGTCGGCAGTGAGCGCAACTTTCGGAACAGCGCCGAGCTTTTCCGGCGTTAACAGTTCCGTGCGTTTGTCGTCGAGGCTCATGCCGTCGGCGTCCACGTCGTAGAACCAGACGTGGTCCGTGCCGCCGGAGTTGGTTTTGGTGAAAAGGAGGATAGCCGTTGAAACTCCCGCGTCGGGCTTGAACACGCCGCCGGGCAGCGAGATGACGGCGTCGAGTTTTTGTTCCTCGACGAGAAGCTGGCGCAGAGTCTTGTGCGCGTTGGACGAACCGAAGAGCACGCCGTCGGGCACGATGACGGCGGCGTGCCCTCCGGGCTTGAGCAGGCGCAGGAAGAGAGCAAGGAAGAGCAGTTCAGTCTTCTTCGTTTTCACGATCTGCTGGAGGTCCTTGGCGCAAGTCTCGTAATCGAGCGACCCGGCAAACGGCGGATTGGCGAGGACGAGCGTGTATTTTTCCTCCTCGCCCGCGTGATCCTGCGCGAGGGAGTCGCGGTAGCGGATGTCGGGATTTTCAACGCCGTGCAGGAGCATGTTCATGCTGCCGATGCGGAGCATGGTGTTGTCAAAGTCGAAGGCGTGGAAGAGGTGATGGTGAAAATGTTCCTTGAGCTTCGTGTCGCGGAAAATTTCCGGGTGCTGCCGCCGGAGATATTCACCGACCGCCACGGGAAAGCCGCATGTGCCGCCAGCGGGGTCGCACATGATGTCCGTGGGCACGGGCCGGACAAGCTCCACCATCAACCCGATGATATGGCGCGGGGTGCGGAACTGGCCGTTCTGCCCCGCGCTGGCGATCTTGCCGAGCATGTATTCGTAGAGGTCGCCCTTGGTGTCGCGGTCTTCCATCGGCACGCCATCAATCATGTCCACGACCTTGGCGAGCAGCGCGGGCGTGGGGATCGTGAACCGGGCGTCCTTCATGTGATGCGCGTAGGTGGAATCGTCGCCGCCGAGCGTGCGCAGGAAGGGGAAGACGTGTTGATCCACGACCTCGAACATTTCCTTAGCCTCGAAATGCTTGAACCGTGACCAGCGGCAGTCTTCGTAGGCGCGGCCTTTGGGGTCTTTGCCTTTGGGAAACACGCGGCGCTCCATCGGCTGCCTGAGCCGGGCGGATTTGTTTTCCTCCAGCGTGTGCAAATCGTCGAGGCGCTTGAGGAACAGCAGGTAGGTGATTTGCTCGATGACTTCGAGCGGATTGGAAATGCCGCCGGTCCAGAAGGCATTCCAGAGGGCGTCAATTTTACTACGGATTTCGCCGGTGAGCATGGTGCGGCGAGAGTAATGGACCAAATGCCGATTGAAAAGGCGGGAATTGTAAGCGGTGAGGGCAGTCGGCGCGTCTTTTTGACCGCTCAGCCGGCTTGCGCGGGGTCGCGGCAGGTTTGGCGCGGCTACGGCAAAAGCATCACCCGGTAGAATCGCCGTGGGTCGGGTCCAATGTGATCCGAGAGCGTCATGGGATTTGTCGTGGCAGTGATGTTAGTGCTGAGATTGATCCAACTCGTTTGGGCAAGATTGGTCTTGTATTGTACCTGATACTGTACTCCGGCAAGCGCGGTCCAAGCCAGTTGAATAGAGCCATTGCCCGGCGCGGTCGCCTGGATGACGGGCACCGGCACGGGCATGACGCTCACGTTATCGAGGACGATAAAATCGTTGTCGTTACGGAATCCAAAGCGCAACGTGGTGAAGTTGGTCGAGGCTCGGACCATGAATTGCAGGTTGCTCCAGCCAATAGTGCCCAGGTTCAGTTGGTTGAAAATGACGTTCGTGGAAGTGGAGTTGGTGTTCCACTGGACCAGGAATTGATTGGGAGTGGCGCCCGATGGATTATCCAGCCGGAAGGAGAGCCAGTAAAGCTGGCCCGCCCGTGTGGGCAGGGGCTGTGAAAGGTAGGCGAGCGTGGAAACCTGCCCCAAGGCGGCAAAATAATTCCCAGCGAACGGCGAGTAAGACGTGGTGGTGCCGTCATCCACAAAATTGTTGGTGTAGGCGGACAGGCCTCCCGACAGGGTCCAATAGCTGAAGTCGCCCGCTTCGAATCCGCCGTCCTGCACCAATTCCTGGCCCGCCTGCAAAGTGAATTGCCGCAACTGCGCCAGGCCGCTGCTGAGGTTTGTGAACCAGAAGTTGGCAGTATAAACGCCCGCCGCGAGAAGGTTGGCCACCGGGTTGAGGGTCAGGGAGACGGAGGTGGCGCCGCCGCCCGCCGTCAGGGTGCCGCTGCTGCTCGATACATTCAGCCAGGCTGAGGTGCTGCCGAGCGACCAGTTGAAGGCGGGCTTTCCGGCATTGGTCAACGAAAGCGTCTGCGTCGAAAGAGTGAACGGTCCGCCAACCGGGCCGTTGGCGACGGCGCCTCTTCCGGGCGTGATCTGGAAACCGTCCGGCTGCGTCAGGGCAATGATCAAGCTGCCGCCGGAGGGGCTGCCCCAACCCGTGCAAAGATCATAGCCGGGCACGGCGAGGTAATGGGCCGCGTTGTTGTTCGTGTTGTTGCCCACCGTGACGTCGTCAAAGCAGGCCGCGTAACCGGAGTTCGTGCCGATGTGGTAGAGGGCCGGGTTGATGAAGCCGATGGTCGGCAGGCCGGCGGCCACGGCTTGTTGGTTCGCGATTGCCGCGAAGCCCGCCCACAACGGCGCGCCGACGCTGGTGCCGCCCGTGATTTCCTGCTGGCCGTTGTCCGCCACGATGAAAACGTTGTCCGCCACCATGGCTACGTCCGGACTGCTGCGTTTGGTTGTCGATCCGTTGTTGGTGGACATGTTGATGCCCTGTTGCCAGGAGGGAATGTTGTAGCTGGCGCTGCCGGAACTGACGCCGCCGCCGCTGCTATTGATGCCCGGCCCTTCCTGGGAATTCCAAACCGTCTCCGACAGCCAGGCGCCGGCCGGACCCGCGGTAGCGAGCGTGGTTCCCCCCACCAGCGTGATATACGGGTCGTCATCCGGTGCCGGGATGGCGACAGTGGCTGCGCCGTTGTCACCGGAAGCATCGAAGAAGGACTGTCCCTGAGCGGCAAATTTCATGAAATAGCCGTCCATCGCGTTTCGCTGCGCCGTCGTGATCGGGCCGAAAGACCAGGAACAACTGAATTGCTTGATGAGCGTGTTGGTGGACATGGCGTGCAGCACGTCATTGGGCAATCCATTGACCGGGTCGGCTTCAAACACCACCACTTTCGACAAGCCGGGTGCCATGGAAATCGCCATCTCGATGTCCAGGGCCACCTCGCTGTTGCCGCTGTTGACGCCCGTGGTAGGAACTCCATTGAATCCATCCAATAGGACAATTTGCAGCGGAACATTCGGTAATCCCGTCTGGCTCTCGTACGACGCGATGTCCCCCGCGTAATAACCGTCGAACTCCACCAATCCGATCATCTGGCCGGTTCCCGTCAGCGGGACGCCGGGCACGTAGGCCGCCCGATAATCGAAGCCGCTCAGATTGCCGTTCGGCCTCGAACCTGCCTTGGGAGTGGCTTTCGGGGAAGCCCTCAATGGAGCGCGCCGCAGATTTTTCGGATGCGGCCGGGCGAAATGGTCCAGGCCGCCAACGTACAAAATCGGGATGCCCATTCCGACCGACGGCTCGGTATCCGGCGAAAAAAAGGTGCGCGGCTCCGTCGGGTGCGCATACGTCCGCATCGTAACTTGGAATGCGCGCTCGATGTCCGCGACGGATGCGCTGACTTCCAGAAGCATCCGGTTGGGATGACGGGCAGTGACGGTGAAGCCGCCGCTGGTCGCGAACGCGACGACCGCCTGATAATCCTGCTCGGTGGGGCCGAACCGGGCGTCGAACTCTTCCGGCGTGAGATACTGGTGGTATGACGCGCTCGCGGGATCGTAGAGCTTCTCGATGAGATTCGTGAGCGCTTCCGGGTTACGCAATGGCAGGTTAATGGATAACTTCAACCGGGTCGAACCGTCCAGGCGACCCAGCGGCCGCAGACTGGGAACCATCGCCGGCAGGTGGCCGGGCAAGAGTGATCGTAGAGGCGTTTGCGCAGGCGACAAAGAAGCGGACGCCAGGAGGCCGGCCGTCAAAATCCGGCACGCTTTTACCCAAATTTTCGTAAGTTGCACCGCGCACACAGTAATCGGGAACAGCCGTGTGAGCAATTGAACAACGCACCGGCGCGCATTTCCCTCAAATCCGCGCATCCGCAATGATCCGCCCTCTCCGCTTGATATACGTAAAACTGCCACGCCTGCCGCCGGGCACCTGGCTGTAACCATTCAATTTAACGCTCGCACTCACCCCCGGCCCTCTCCCCCAAGAGAGGGAGAACTTTGCGAGCGACTTGGAACGCACACCGTTTAGTGGCTTATTCCAGCTCGGGAAATGTGAGTTCCTCCCCTGGGGGAGAGGGTTAGGGTGAATCGACGTCCATCTGCGTTCATCCGTGGTTGAAATGTCCAAGAGTGGGAACTTTTCGGCGGATCGCCGAAAAGGGCGGCGGGTCGTCTGCGCTCCCGTCGGAAAAAAGCAGCCATGAGAAAAGAGACCGCTACCACCACTTGAAGTTTCGGTCCGGAGGGGAGCTGGCGAGGGCGTCCATCTGGGCGGTGAGAAGAAACTTGAAGAACTCGGTGTGGGTATCGCCAAAAAGCATCATCATGCGGTTCTTGCCTTTGTAGTTGTGCCATTGGTGCCGCCATTGGGTCACGTCGCGATTGGCGTGCCAGATCCAGTCTCCCTGGATGATTTTGGTGGCCGGTTTGAGGGCAACTTCCGGGCTTTTGATCGAGCGATTGTTCTTATCGCCTTTTGGACCACAGACCATTTTGACCTTGTAATAATCGAAGCCGAACTCGGTCAGGTAACTGTTGCCGTATTGCAGGTAGCAGTTGGTGCAGTTGACCCCGCGATTGGCAAGCGACCAGAGATCACCTTTATCAGAAGGACAACGGAAAACTTCGTAACCCTTGGCCAGGTAAACGTTCAAGGGGCGATTGGTCGCCGCGGTGAAAACATCGTAAGTCCCATCTTTGCCGCCGGTCGAAGCCCAGTCGTTGATCTCGGGATAATATTCGCCGTTGTCATCGACGTACATGTAGAATGCCTTGCCAATCTGGCTCTGGTTGCTCATGCAACGGATGGCAAAGGCCTTCTGCCTGGCGGATGCGAGGGCCGGCAGCAGCAGCCCGGCGAGAATCGCGATGATCGTGATCACCACAAGCAACTCGATCAACGTGAAACCAGCCACTCGATCACGGGTACATCGCGGAGCGTAACATGCCTTTGCCCTCAATGGTAACATGAGCGCATTCTTTCAGTTGTCGTTGGCGTCGCAATAATAAAGTTGACGTTGTGATTTGCTTGTCGTGGTCGAAATCAAGCGCCCGTCGTTCCTGACTCAACGCCGCAGGCGTGACAACTTTGTAGAAACGATTTTCCCAAATCATCCCAAGCCCCGTGGGGGCGAAATCTTGATGACGCTCCTGACGGAGCTTGAATTCATTTCCATCCCGCAACTACAAATAGATCGCCCCGCTGGGGCTTGGGTTGGTGTATTCCGTTTCTCACCTGTGGACTTTGAAACCAAACTCGACTAAATAAACCCATGCCTCGTGCGCTCCCCGGTGGCCCACTTTTTCGGGACAAGTCCAACCCAGGAGAAGCCCGGTCACAACCTTGGCGGAACCGGCGCCGCCGTCATCCATTCACTCAGCGGATGCGAGCTTCCACAATCCAGACAGCGTGTCATGTCGAACTGTGCTCCGCATTGCGGACAGACGGCGCGCGTGGCGAAAGTATCGAACCGGGTCTGGCATTGGCCGCAGACCCAAAACTCACCGCGCGGCGGCGGTGATTGGCAAGATGGACAGGCAAATCCGCCGTGGCGCGGCAGTTTGGCGATTCGCGCCAACGCGCGCGCTTGCCGCAAACCGCTCCAACAATTCATGAGAATGAACGCCGATAGAATGCCAAACCACACTGACCGCGTCCACAAAGCGACCAGAATCAAGCCCGCCACGCCCACGAAGCCAACGATGCTCGCCACCATCAAGCTGCGCGCGCGGCCAAGCACGAACCAGAGCAGCGAGCGCAGAATCTGTCCGCCGTCGAGTGGATAGATCGGCAGCAGATTGAAAATCAGCAGGCCGAAGTTGATAATCCAGAGGGCGCGGAGAAACTCGACTGCATTGGGCATGGCCTCTCCCCAACCGAGGGGTTTGGCGAGCTTCAAGAGGATGGTCAACACCGGAAATAGAACTACATTCACCAGCGGCCCGGCGGCAATACTCCAAAGCATGGCGCCGGGCCGTTGCGGCGGGTCCACATCCGCCACGCCGCCCAGCGGCCAGAGCACGATTTGATCGGCCCGCCCGCCGACCTGCCGGCAGGCCAGCGCGTGACCGAACTCATGCATCAACACGATCGCAAACAGCAACAGATATTCCAGCACGTTCCAAACGGGAGAGGAATAGACCGTCGTCCGGCTGCTTATTCCGTACGCGGCCACCAGAAACCAGGACCAGTGCAGATACACGCTAACACCTGCAAGCGGAACAAGCGGAACGATCCTTGCCGGGTAGGCGTCATGGGGCGAAACCCTGCACGCTCGACTCTCAACAATCAACTCTCAACCATCCCCGGCTTACCCGGAATGTTGCTGAAATATCCATTGACTTTCCGGTGAGGCCACAGCAGTTTTTTACATCAGCCGTTCCAAAGTCTGCCAATGAATTGCATTCGCTGGAATGACTACAAACTAAATGTGGACTACACCGGGGCGAAATGGCGGCCCTGACCGGACCAACAACGCCAAGCTGAAACTGGAAGGCGAAAAAGTGACCGGCAACATCACCGCGCCCGCCCGAGGCGGTCAAACCACCGATACGACCATTGAAGAAGCCAAGCTGGCGGGGAGCGAGGTTTCGTTCAAAGCGACCCGGGAGATAGGGGGGGGAATAAGTTCACCTTCAAGTACTCCGGCAAGGTCAGCGCTGAGGCGATCAAAGGCAAAGTCGAATTCGAGCGGAACGGCCAACCGCAATCGCTCGATTGGGAAGCCAAGCGACAAGCCGAAAAGAAATAATTACGCCGGCAGTGCTCCAATACGGGATCCCATTTCCCATGGTTTGGTCTGGGTCGCTTACCAGGCCGAAAACCCGGTTGGGCAACGGATTTTTCGCGCTTGCTACCGAACTGACTCGCGCGCAAATTGTCTGTGGCGTCCAGTTCCAAAAGTTATGAAATCAGCACGTTCTTTTGGTGTCGGTATCGTCGCGGGGTGCTTTGCGTCGGTTGCATTGACGTTGGCATTGGCCGACGATTTCAAGTTAGAGCCCGGCTACATCAGACTGTTCAACGGCAAAGACCTCACCGGCTGGGGTTACAGGACGAATAATTTCGACGGCAAAACCGAAAGCGATGATGGACGGTTCACGGTGAGGGACGGCATTCTGGTGGTGAATCCCAGAACTCCCCGGCTGGAGCAGGCGTTGTGGACGACGCGCGAGTTCCCCAGAGATTTCAATCTTAAGCTGGAATTTCGCGCGGCCGTGAACGCGGACAGCGGCATCTTCATCCGCNNTACAAGCCGCAGGATTGGAACGAAATCGAGATCACCGTGAGAGGCGGGGTCGCGCATTGCACTTGCAACGGCGAGGTGTTGGAGGATGCGCTCAAGGTCCCGGCCACCGGCCCCATTGGCCTCGAAGCCGATCGCGGGCAAATGGAGTATCGCCGCATCCGGGTGCTCGGGCCGCCGCAAGCGCCAGGAGCGTTTAGAGTCGTCCCGACGCCGGCAACGAACCTGATAACGGTAAAGTAAACCACAAAACCGACTTCGGAATCCCATGAAAAAGCTTCGGTTCGCAATGAATCCGGCGGTCGGAGTTGCGGCGCCTCACCGAAACCCGCCTCGGAACGCGGACAACGCCGGTGTGACCCGACGGCAGTTCGTGAAGTTAGCGGTCGCAACCAGCGTGGCAGTCGCCGCCGGCCCGCGCGTCTGGGCGGCTGAAACGAAGAACGAGATGCCTTATCGCACACTGGGACGCACGGGAGAGAAGGTCTCGGCCATCGGCCTGGGCGGGTATCACATCGGAGTGCCGAAGGACGAGCCGGAAGGCATCCTCATCATCCGCAGCGCCATTGATCGCGGGATCAATTTCATGGACAACTGCTGGGATTATCACGACGGCGGCAGCGAAATCCGCATGGGCAAAGCCTTGCGCGATGGTTATCGCGACAAAGTTTTCCTCATGACCAAGATCGATGGTCGCAGCAAAATGGCCGCCGCCAGACAGATTGATGAATGCCTTCAGCGGTTGCAGACCGATCACATCGACCTGATGCAGCATCACGAAATCATCCGGCTGGAGGACCCGGACCGAATTTTCGCGGCGGGCGGCGCGCATGAGGCCCTGTTGGAAGCCAGGAAGGCGGGCAAGATTCGTTACGTTGGTTTTACCGGTCACAAGGATCCGCTCGTCCATCTCCGGATGCTGGAAATTGCCGCCGACCACCAGTTCCATTTCGACGCGGTGCAGATGCCGTTGAACGTGATGGATGCGCATTTCCGCAGTTTCGAGCACAAAGTTCTTCCCGTGCTGGTGAAGGAAGAGATTGGCGTGCTGGGAATGAAATCGATGGGCAGCGCGGCCATTCCAAGGAGCAACACGGCTACGGCCATCGAGTGCCTGCACTATGCCATGAACCTGCCGACCTCGACGGTGATCACCGGCATCGACAGCATGAAAATTCTCGGCCAAGCGTTCGAGGCCGCGCGCACTTTCAAGCCGATGGGTGAAAAAGAAACCTCGGCGTTGCTCGCCCGGACCGCCGAAGCGGCGGCCTCCGGCAGGTATGAACAATTCAAGACCACCGAACGCTTCGACGGGACGGCGCGCAATCCGCAATGGCTTGGCTGACCGCTCCATTGCGGAATTAGCGTCAAGCAAATCAGCGGCACCGTCAGTAACGCCGCACTGCTGATGTGCCCGGTTTGGATTGCGGTGGCAAGCGGAGCGCGACACCGCTTTTGATGGGCGACCCCCGGAAAATGCGGTAACTTCTGGTCATGCGAAGGGGTCGTCGGCGCTGTGCTCCGCCGGCGCACAATCAGTTGCGGGAACGGCGTCGTTCCGACTGAGTCCAAAATCACTTTCTCACCACGCAGCGTGAGAGGATGTGATTCAACATTTTCCCCAACGCCGCATCACCTCGAGTGTTTTCTCCACGCTAACGAGCGGCGGGAAGGCATCGCTTTCGTATTCGATGATGTACCACTCCACACCGGCCACCGTCTCGCAAAGGCGGAAAATTTCCTTCCACGGCTGTTCGTCGTCGCCAATGAGCGCGTTGGGCTTGGCTTTCGAGAAGGGTTTTACGTGGACGCTGGCGACGCGGCCCGGCTTCCGTTTCAGGAACTTGACGGGATCGCCGCCCTGGGCCACCCCGTTGCCGGTGTCGAATTGAATGACGACCTCTTTCTTCGTCCGGTTGAAGAACGTGTCCCACGGCAGTTCGCCGTCGATGGGTTTAAATTCGATGCTGTGGTTGTGGTAACCAACCCGCATTCCATCCGCCTTCACTTTATCCGCCAGTTCGCTGAAGATATCGGCGGCTTCCAGCCAGCCCGCGCGCGTCTTGGTGTATTTGCCCGGCAGACCCGGCACGATGAGGAAATGGTTGCCGAGGGTCTGGTTGAACTCGATGGTCTTCGGCAGGTTGTCGCCGAGCAAGGTGTCGAGGCCGATGTGTGTCCCGCAGCATTTGAGGCCCACGTTATCGAGCAGCTTGCGCAACGCCTTCGCGTCGCGCCCGTGGTAACCGGCGAACTCGACGGCCTTGTAGCCCATCTTCGCGACGGCCGCGACGGTGCCGTCCAGGTCCTTCGCGCACTCGTTGCGCACCGAATAGAGTTGGAGGCCAAAGGGGATTTTGTTCCCACCATACTCGCCTGCGGCGAAAAGATTCGCGGGCGTGGCGGCGGCCAGGGCGGCCGTTGCGGTGGCAGTCGTTTTGAGGAACTCGCGACGTGAGATAGATGGCATTTTCATAGGTGATGAAAGAACTATCAGGTTGGGGCCAGTTAAGGAAGTGCGAATTTCAACTGGCACAGCGCGATTCCATCGAGTGGGGAGCGCACGCGGCCCGCCAATAGTATTCGGCAAGAAAGCTGCGGGTGGGAAAAAAGCGCGGTGGCGTGAGGGTGGCGTGAGATTTCCGGGCACGGGCGACGATGTCATCCCATTGTCACGGCACTGACACCGAATTGTAACTTGTACTTTTTCGCCACTTTTGGCCTACTGGCGGGGTGGCCGGAAAATCTCCATCACAGACCGCGTTGACCGAGCGCGACCTCTCGCGCTGGCGGCTGATCCAAGATTTTCAAGCGCGGCTGGCCCAGGCTGGCCGAAGCGTGCCGCTGCATCCCACCTGGTCGGACCCCGGCAGGCTCTTGAAGCACACCGATTACCTGAGCCTTTTTTTGTTCGGGCTGCTCAATCCAGTGGCGCGCACCCTCAACGGGCTGTGCGCCGCCAGCCAGTTGGAGCGGGTGCAACAGGAAGTCTGCTCCCGGCCAGTGAGCCTGGGTAGTTTCTCCGAAGCGCAAGCCGTGCTGGATCCGGCACTCTTGGCCGAAGTCTTCACCCAACTGAGCCAGGACTTGCCCGGCCCCCAAGCCACTGCGAATCCCCAAACGCGGCGCTGGCTCATTCAGGACAGCAGTTTGTTTGATGCCTTACCGCGCATGTACTGGGCCCTGTGGCGCCGCCAAGGCAAGGCGCAGTCGCAAGTGCGTTTACATTTGAGTCTGGATTTGGCGCAAAATGCTCCGGCCCGCGCGGTCATCACGCCGGGCAAAGTCTGTGAGCGAGCCGTCTGGCGCACCCAATGGCAGCGCGGCGACGGCTACGTCGGCGACCGTTATTACGGCGAGGACTACCAACTGTTGGGCGAACTGGAGACCGACGGGGTGGCCTTCGTGGTACGCTTGCGCGATGAAGCCGCCCTCAAGGTGGAAGAAGAACATTCACTGACGGAGGCCGACCGCCAAGCCAAAGTGATTCGCGCCGCGTGGGTGCGGCTGGGCTGCAAGGCGCGTTACCGGAGCATCCGACTGCGCGTGGTTTGGGTGCAGACCGACAAGGAAGTGTTGCGCCTGGTGACCAATCTGAGTCCCGCAGAACTTTCCGCGGGCGAAGTGGCCCTGCTCTACAAACAACGCTGGCAGATCGAACTCTTCTTCCGGTGGGTCAAATGCATTTTGGGCTGCCGACACTGGCTGGCCGAATCGCCGCAAGGCGTGGCCATCGAGATTTACCTGGCACTTATCGCGGCACTGTTGCTGCAACTCTATACCGGGCAAGCGCCCAACCGGCGGATGATGGAGTTGATTCAATTTTATCTGCTCGGCGTGGCCAGCCTGGACGCGTTGTGGGCCGGAGGGCAACGGGAGCAGCAACAGCTGGCGCGGCGCAAAAAATCCTGAACCCGTCCGCCTGGAAACCTCAAGCGCGTGACCGGCCAGGGCGAAGCTTTGTCCTGTCGCGTTGGCGTCCCCCGCTCTGGGAGGGCCAAAAACCGCCCCAACGCACCCGCAGGCCGAAGGCCAACCTCGTTGCGCTTCAAAGCAACCGCTCTGCCGAATACTATTGGCGGCCCGCGTGCCGTCTTCGCTGGCCCGGCGACGACTTTCTACCTCGCACTTGCGATCGAACGAAACGATGCCGCGTGGCTTTACGGAAGAAGTGTCCGGCGGGCCGCCGGACACGGCAGGCCAGCGGCCTGCGCTCCCCGGATCAACGCCGCCGCACCTCCTCAATTCTTTCGCAAGCTGGTTCTCTCTTTCAACCAGTCGTAGTCCGTGAGCGGTGCTGCCTCGAAGGTGCCGCCCACACCGCCTTTTACCGCCGGCCTGCGCGTGTCCTCGATGACCCAGCGATGGGCTGCCGTATGGCCGTCGGCGTACGACAGGTTGGCCGCACCGTTATGATGGGATGCCGGCAGGTTGCCCCAGCGCGCCTCCTCCCAACGGTTCATGAAGAAGCCGTCATTGATGGTGTCAGGATGCTCATCCAGGAACACATAGATGTCCGCCGGATGAGGAATGTCCGACGACCGGAAGAATTGTACGAGCTGGGGATTGAATCGATTGGTCAATTCGCCGGGGTCGCCCACCAATGAGTTCATCGAGATGCTGCGGATGCGCGGACCGTTTGCCGCCACCGATTTGTCCGACGGACATTTGAAGACGGCGGTGTTCTGCTGGAGCAGGGGAGACAGTTTGCCATCGGTCAAGGTGGCGAGGTTGGTGTTGCCGTCGCTGCTGAGCCAGTCTTCCAGATTGTTCACCCAATTCTGCCGGCGTTTGGTGATCTCCACCAGTCCATGATTGTTCACCAGCAAATTTGAATTCTCATCGGCGTAAAGCGACCAAGCCAGGGACAGTTGCCTGATATTATTGGCGCAGCCGACGCCCTGGGCTTTTGCCCTGGCCTTGCCCAGCGCCGGCAGCAAAAGTCCCGCCAAAATGGCAATGATGGCAATCACCACGAGCAACTCGATCAAGGTGAAGGCGGGATCGCGGTTCTTCGGAAATCTCATATCGGCGCAGTTTCACAAAGTTCCGGGGCTTCTGCCAGCGCCTTGTTACGACACACCCGGGGAGCGCGCCAGGAAAAGCTCGCCTTCCAATCAGTGGGTGAAGGGCTAAACACGAGTTGCCAAAGTTCAGCAACTTTGACATTCGCCGTTCGATAATTTTCCGGCCTGCCGCCTTCACGTATTTGGGAGGCTCATTCGTAGGTGATGCCCACGATTTCCAATTCCTCCTCACCCGACGGAAATTTGAACCGGACGCGCTGTCCGAGTCGCGCATTCAGCAGCGCCTTGGCGATCGGCGAAAGCCAGTTTACCCAGTTCCGGTCGATGTCGGCTTCGTCCACCCCCACGATTCGATAATGCGATTCGCAGCCGTTGCGCTCCCGCACCGTGACGGTGGCCCCCGAACCGAACTTGTTCCCACGGCGCGACGGGTGGCGTCACCACCACCGCCGGATGCATGCTCTGCTGCAAATGCTGAATCCGTTGGTCCAACATCCGTAGCTGCCGCTGGCGGGGCGAGTCTCCTGACAGGCCCTGATGTTTCGTTTCGGTTACAACCCGAGGACGTTCTACTTGAACCAGGCGTTCCAGTTTTTCGCGCAACCGCCGCGCACCATCCAGCGTCAGGTAGTTCTTCGCCCCCGGCGGCAGCGATAACGACTGGCGCGGGAGCGCTGGCTGATCGAGGAGATCATCCGATTCACGGGTGAATGCCTTGCTCATGCGAAGTGTTTAACCGCGAAACACGCGGAACACACGAAAGAATTCCCCTCACGTAACCTGGCCGCAATCCGCAAGGTCAGCGTGGCATTATTTTCACATGAGCAGGTGCCTAAAGCAGTGTCAATATACGGCCCCCTTTAAAATCCCTGCGTCAATGATAACGAAGTCGTGGCGGCGGGCAAGGGATTGTCCGCCCTACCTTGGCCGAAGCTAGGGCAAGAGAATTTGAATTCAGGCAGGGATTTAGCAACCACTTCCGCTTTGGTGGCGTTTCTTAGGCATGAATCTCCCCTAGCAGCCTGTCGGACTTANNTAAGTCCGACAGGCTGCTAGGAGAGGGAGAATTATCGCCTGCCGCGTGGCAATTCGCGCGATATGGAAACGAAGTCCAGCAGTTGGTGACTGCGACGTGAGACGAGAAGGTTTTCAAACGAGCGCGCATAAGTTTTTCCTCTCCGGGGGGAGAGGATCAAGGTGAGGGCGAGCCAAAAAATGACCCTCGTCGTGTGAGCCTTCGCAGGAAGCCAGTTTGAGGAATGTTCGTCCTCACCCCGGCCTTCTCCTCCAGGAGAGTGAGAATTATCGCCTGTCACGTGGCAATTCGCGCGACATGGAAACGAAGTCCAGCAGTTGGTGACGGCAATCCACTCGAACATTGTGTGTGCGCCGCTTCGATGCTTTTCGTTTGACCCGTGACTTTGCCGCTCCAAGACTACGGCCTCATGCGTGCCATTATTATTTGCGTCATTTATTTGAGCAGTTTTTTCTCACCCCTCGTTTTTGCGGCGGGCAAAGCAGAACACATCGTTGTGGTCGTCTGGGACGGGCTGCGTCCCGATTTTGTCACCGAACAATTCACGCCCACGCTTTACAAACTGGGCCGCGAAGGCGTCGTATTTCAAAATCATCACGCCGTCTATCTCAGCGCCACCGAGGTCAATGGCACCGCGCTCGCCACCGGCGCTTATCCGGCGCACAGCGGCATTCTGGCCAATAAGGAATTCCGGCCTTCCATCAACCCGCTCAAACCCATCGGCACGGAAGCGCGCGAATCGGTGCGGCAGGGGGATCAATTGACGGGCGGTCATTATCTGAATCAGCCAACGCTCGCCGAGATTCTGCAGAGTCAGGGCCGCAAAACCGTGATTGCCGGCGCCAAACCGGTTGTACTGTTGCACGATCGCGCTGAGCGAGGCGACGATGATGCCGTTGGAATCAATTTATTTGCGGGCGGCACACTTCCGAACGGAACGCTGGAGCGGATTACCAAACTGCTGGGGCCTTTTCCCGCATTGGAACAGACGAAAGTTAAACGGGACGATTGGACCACGCGCACGTTGGTCGGCCCGCTCTGGGACGGCGGGGTGCCGCCGTTTTCGCTGCTCTGGTTAAGTGAACCCGATTATTCGCAACATGAAACGGGGCCGGGTTCGGCAACTTCCCTGGCGGTGCTCAAAAATTCCGACCACAACCTGGCGCTTGTCCTTGAGAAACTGGAGGCAAAAGGATTGCGCGCCAAGACTGACATATTTGTGGTCTCCGATCATGGGTTCTCAACGATTTCCGGCATTGCGGATGTCGCGGGCGCGCTCACGAAAGCAGGTTTCAAAGCGGCGAGGGAATTCAAGACGCCACCGGCAAAGGACGACATCCTGGCCGTCGGCAATGGTGGATCAGTCTTGCTGTATATCACTGGCCACGACCCTGAGCTGACCCGCAAGGTCGTCGAATTCCTTCAAGGCGAAGCGTTCACTGGCGTTCTCTTTACCCGTCAAAGTCTGCCCGGCACGTTTGCGCTCGAGACCGTCGGTCTCAACAGCCCGGCCGCGCCCGATGTGGTCATCTCTTTGCGTTGGTCGGCGGAGAAAAATGTTGCCGGCACGCCCGGCCTGGTCGTTTGCGACGAGGCAGGCCGCGTGGCGGGGCAGGGGATGCACGTGACGCTCAGTCCGTTCGACATGCATAACACGCTCATCGCCGCCGGCCCTGATTTCCGGCATGGTGTGGTCAATTTATTGCCCACGGGCAACGTGGATATTGCGCCGACCGTCTTATGGGTCTTCGGGATCAAACCGCCCAAGCCGATGGATGGCCGGATAATGACTGAAGCATTGACGGGGACGGGAACAATAGATCAAGCGAGCGAGACGTCCCGGCTGGAAGCCAGACAGGAACATGAAAAGTTCGTTTGGCAGCAGTACTTGAAAATCACCAAGGTCAACGGGGTTTCATACATTGACGAAGGCAACGGCAGCGCGACGCCGAGGTAGGAATTGAAAGCTAAATCACAGTTCGCCATAAACTGAACACGAAAAGTTGGATTTGACGGCACGGGAAAACTCATTACATAGTCCCGCCAGGAATATTCAGAGCATCTGACACGCTCCAAACCCATGGCTGAAGAAAAAAAAGAAACGTGGCTGAACTGGCTGGCGATTACGACGATCCTCTTCTCCGCCAGCGCGACCCTTTCGACGTTCAAGGGCGGCGGTTACTCGACCAAAGCCGTGCTCGCGCAGAGTCTGGCCAGCGACACCTGGAATTTATATCAGGCCAAAAGCCTCAAACAGCATAGCTACGAACTGCAACACGATCTTTTGGAACTGGAAGCGAAGCGACCGGGCATACCGCAGGCGGACGTCACGGCGAAAATGGCGGCTTACGAAAAAGAAATTGCCCGTTACAAAGAAGAAAAGATCGACCAAAAAACGAAAGCCGAAGGACTCGAAACCGAACGGAAAGATTATCAATTGCACGGCGGTAAATTCGGCCTGGCGGTCATGTTTTTACAGGTCGCCATCATGCTCTCCGCGCTGGCCGGCCTTTTGAAAAAGAAGCCGCTTTGGATTGTGGGAATCCTTTTCGGCCTTGCCGGTCTGGTTTGTTTTGTGAACGGGTTCTACTTGTTTTTTTAGCAACGGCGCCGTCGCAGCGATCTTGACCGTGCCAATCCCTTCGCGGATGCTCAAAGGGGACAAAATAAATCAGCATGCCCTTGGCCGAAAATCTTCTTGGTGAATTGCGCCGTTTCGTCGGCCAGCCAAACGTCCTCACATCACCGGAAGATTTGATCCCGTATTCTTTCGACGGCACCGCGGCGATGCAACGGATGGCCGGCTGTGTCGTCTTCGCCAACACGACAGCACAGGTCGCCGCCGTTCTGAAACTCGCCAACGAGACCAAAACGGCCGTCGTCACGCGTGGTTCGGGTACGGGCTTGAGCGGCGGCAGTGTGCCTAGCGCAGATTGCATTGTCCTTTGCACGGTCAAGATGGATAAAATTCTTGAACTCGACCGCGCGAACTTGACGATGCTCGTCAAACCGGGTGTCACGACGCTGGCCATCGCTGACGCGGCCACTGCCGCGAACTTGTTTTATCCGCCCGATCCCGGCTCGATGAAGATTTCCACCATCGGTGGCAACGTGGCGGAAAATTCCGGTGGGCTGCGTGGACTCAAATATGGCGTCACACGCAACTACATCATGGGCCTCGAAGTTGTGTTGCCGAACGGTGAAGTGATGTGGCTCGGCAACAAGTGCGTGAAAGATGTCGCGGGTTATTCGCTCAAGGACGTGTTTATCGGTTCGGAAGGGACGCTCGGCGTCATCACCAAAGTTTTGTTGCGGCTGATTCCCAAACCGCAGGCAAAGAAAACCATGGTCGCTACCTACGCGCAAATGGATCAAGCCGCCGAAACCGTCTCCGCTATCATCGCGGCGCAGATCATTCCCTGCACGCTGGAGTTTCTCGACCGCATGACGATCCATTGCGTCGAGGATTACGCGAAAATCGGGCTGCCGCTGGACTGCGAAGCGTTGTTGCTCATGGAAACCGACGGACATCCCGCGGTCGTCGCCGAAGAGGCCGCCCAGATGGAGGAGATCGCTCGCAAGCATGGCGCGCTCGAAGTCCGCGTGGCGAAAGATGAAGCCGAAGCGACCAAGCTCGCCAGCGCCCGTCGGAGCGCTTTCAGTGCGCTCGCTCGTGTCGCGCCGACGACGATTCTCGAAGATGCCACCGTGCCACGGAGCGAACTGGCGAAGATGATTCGCTTCGTCGAAGCCACGGCAAAGAAATACCAATTGCGGATCGGCACATTTGGTCACATGGGCGACGGCAACCTGCATCCGACCTTCCTAACCGACGAGCGGAACAAGGAGGAGATGCACCGTGTCGAGGAAGCGTTCAAGGAAATCTTTGACGAAGCCATCCGCCTCGGTGGCACGATCACGGGCGAACATGGCGTCGGCCTGGCCAAGAAAAGTTTTCTGCCAAAATTTGCCGGCGACGCACAAATGCGCGTGATGCGCGAACTCCGTCGTGCGCTCGATCCGCACGGCATCTTGAATCCGGGCAAAATGTTTGATTGACCGCCTCTTGACTGTGACAATTGTTTACGTGACTCCAACCGACTTTTCGCTTCTAGCCTGAATATTTCATAGGTC
>PLJQ01000083.1 GCA_003140275.1 Limisphaerales bacterium | reverse complement strand
TAAGTCCGACAGGCTGCTAGTGAGCGCGAATGCCATTACGAGAAGCAACATTGGATAGGTTCTCATCCGGTGAGAATAGGTCTTGATCGTTGCCGTTGCCAACGTCAGACCGTCATAAAATGCCCAGCCGCTGCGTTCTGGTAAAACTCCACTGACAATTGACTGAGTTGGGGCAGTTGGAGTGTTTTGTGGAGCAATTGCGTCGAGGACAGTTGGCGACAGATGCTCTGGGAAGACAGGAGGCCACGAAATGAAGGTATCGGAGGCTAAAAAAGAAAGGCCGAAGAACAGCTTCGGCCTTTTCACACACGAGGCACTTGAGAACTAAGTGCCAAATCCAAGAAAAGAATACCCGACTTCTGGTTTCCTGACAGTCACCAGTACTGGGGACAAGCAAAGACGGGATTGTATATTTCACAAACCCAAATAGTTACGGAGTAAAACCGGCTTACCGGCTTGGGTCAGCCAAGCCGAAAAGCAGGTGGACTCGGTTGATTTTGTTCGGCACCATTAAGATATGTCCACGCGGAAAGTTATCGCCTTCACGCTGATCGAACTTTTGGTTGTCATCGCCATCATCGCCATTCTTGCCGGGCTGCTCTTACCGGCCTTGGGCAGGGCCAAGCAAAAAGCTCAAGGCATCATGTGTCTCAGCAATACCAAGCAACTGGCATTGGCGTGGATCATGTATGCCAGCGACAACAATGACCGCCTGGTTTACAACAAACCCTCCTTCAGCACCGACACAAACAATTGGGTGGGCAACGTCATGAGCTGGGGGAACGACCCGCAGAACACCAATCTGGCCTTGATCACCGATGCGAAACTTGGGCCTTATACCGTCCGAAGCCTCGGCATCTACAAATGTCCCGCAGACATATTTCCGTCACTGGCCGGTCCGCGGACCCGAAGCGTTTCGATGAATACATTTGTTGGATCGCAAGACGCTCAAGGGTCACCGATCAACAGCCAATGGCAGCAATTCATCAAGCTGTCCGACTTTCGGAAACCCACCGACATATTTGTTTTTTTGGACGAACACCCCGATAGCATCAACGATGGGTGGTTTATTTACTGCACCGCTGGCGATCCGAGTGAACGTTCGCAATGGAGTGACGTGCCGGCTTCGTATCACGCCGGCGCCGGCGGGTTCGCTTTTGCCGACGGGCATTCGGAAATCAGGCGATGGCGAAATCCAAGCACTCGCAGACCGATCATGAAAAACGGCAACGGATTTCCCATTGCCATTCCAGCCAGTGAAAAGACTGATGTCACTTGGATCGCCGAAAGAACCACGGTCAGGAAATGAGCCGGACTGCCGCATATCAATAAGTGGTGCTCTTAGGAACGAGGCATCGTCGTCATCGTCGCCGGATGCTGGGGTGGTTGGGGTGGCGGAAACCGGAACTGCGTTGGCATTTTATTTGATGAACAAATCGCCGTTGGTCGCGGCATGACGGAAGAGAGCCAAATCCCGCAGTTCCCAGCCAGGAACGGTGCTCAGAAAGACCCACGGCGTTGCACGGGTGATGGCATAAAGGCGAGGGCCAGATGAACGTCTCGATCCGGACTCTTGGAGCAGATGTGCTCGTGCATATAATCGTATTTATTATTGCGGCCACAACTACCAGCGGATTCGCAGCAGCCACACACGCCGTAGCAGAGGGAACCATTACCAACGCGCCGGCTGGCAACGAGTCCGGCAACTTCATCACGATCTCAATGCCACGCGACGCCGCTTCCGGTCGCAGCAACTCACAAACATAGCCGACCACTTTGGCGATTTCGACCGGGTGCAAATCCAGCGAGGATGGCCCGGCCAAACTGAGGAAATGCTTCACGATGTTCTCCAAACGGTGCAATTCCCCGTGAATGATTTCGAAGCGGCTGGCGGTTTTCTCCCGCACCGGCGGTGGCGCTTGGGCAATATCCTTCTCCAGTAATTGCACATGGATGTTGAGCGAACTGAGCGGATTCCGAGCCTCGTGCGCAAAGCGCGCCGGCAGGCGCGAGAGCAGCAATCGCTTTTCTTGCGCCGCGAGCTTGCTCACATCCTGCCCGAGGGCATTGGCCAAAATAATTTCCATTACATCGCGAAGAATGTCAGAACAACGGCGGCGAAGCCAGACCGGTTCGCGCTACGTTCAATTCGCCTGATAAAATTGCGGCCCTCCTCGCAGACTACCCAAAAAGGCTTTCAGCCAATCCGCTGGTGCGAGCCNNAGCCGCATCGGACATGAATCGCCATTTTTGTTTGGCGGCGGCGTCTCCGGAGAGTTCGTTCGGATGGGATGGCTTTTTGTTTTCTCCAAAAACTTGAGGCCGTCGGCCCCACCGACTTATTAATCTTTCAGTCGCGTAGTTTCATGGTTGAATAGGATCAAGCTTATGAAGCAACGCTGTCCTTGGGCAACAAACGAACTGGCCATTCGCTACCACGATGAGGAATGGGGCGTGCCGGTGCACGACGACGTCGTTCTTTTTGAATTCCTCATCCTGGAAGGCGCGCAGGCCGGGCTGAGTTGGAACACCATCCTCCTAAAGCGCACGCGCTATCGTATAGTATTCGACAATTTTGATCCGGCGCTTGTGGCGCGTTTCGGCCAACGAAAAGTGAAACAACTTCTCGCGGACGCTGGCATCGTTCGGAATCGCCTCAAGATCGCCGCCGCGATTCAGAACGCGAAGATGTTTCTCACGGTTCAGCAGGAGTTCGGCAGTTTCGATGCATACCTCTGGCGATTTGTTGATGGTTGTCCAAAAGTCAATCACTGGCGGCCATTGAAACAGGTTCCCGCGCGAACGACGGAGTCGGACGCGATGAGCAAGGATTTGATCCAGCGCGGTTTCAAGTTCGTCGGATCGACGATTTGCTACGCTTACATGCAGGCGACCGGCATGGTCAACGATCACCTCGTGAGCTGCTTCCGCCACAAACAAGTCAGCCGCTGACTCAGGAAGAAAATGAGACTGAAATATCTTTCGCTGAACGACCGCCTCTATGGTTACGTTTGCCAATGCCGCAGTCACACAGACGATTCCGTTCTGGAAGCATTGCGCACGGAGACCGAAGCGCTGGGCGACCTCGCCAAGATGCAAATCAGCCGCGAACAGGGCAGCCTGATGACACTGTTGGTGGCGGCGACGAGAGCGGAACGGGCAATCGAAGTCGGCACCTTTACGGGCTACAGTTCAATCTGCATTGCGCGAGGTTTACCGGGCGGAGGCCGTTTGATTTGCCTGGATGAAAGTGAAGAATGGACCGCCATCGCGCGGAAATATTGGACGTTGGCCGGCTTGGAAAAGAAAATCGAACTGCGCCTGGGCGGCGCCCTCTCAACGTTGAAGCGGCTCGACAAAAATGCGGTTTTCGATTTCGCGTTCATCGACGCGAACAAGACTGAATACGACGCTTATTACGAGTTGATTCTGCCGCGCATAAAACGAAACGGATTAATTATGTTCGACAATATGCTTTGGGGCGGACGGCTGGGTACTCGGCGCGTGAAGCATCCTTCTGGTCGAGCCATTGACAAGTTGAACCGCAAACTGGCGCAAGACCCGCGCATCGAATCTGTTTTGTTGCCGGTTGCGGACGGCCTTCATCTTTGCCGGAAGAGGTAAGACTCCGTTCGCGGCTTTCCGAGTTACAAATTCACGTCTTCGTTTGCGGCTCTCGCAAGTGAACGATGGTCGCGCCCCAACCGCCAAACGCGGCGCTGGCCAGGGCGTAGGAGATCACCTCCGGATGCTTGGTGAGAATCGAGTGGACGGTGCGCCGCAAATGGCCAATCCCCTTGCCGTGAATGATCCGCACTCGGAGAATGCCGCGTGCCTGACATTCGGCCAGGTAATCGACCACGAGATCTTTCACCTCACTTGGCTTGAAGGTGTGCAGGTCAAGCACGCCGTCGATCGGTAGTTTAATCGGTTCGTCCAAATGGGTTAAGCCAGCCAATTCAACCACTAATGAGAACCGCCTTAAACCCAGGCCCCTGGGATTCTCATTTAACCTTCTCGGCAGCGTTGCCCTCTGCCAGCGCAGCTTGCGCAGATTCAAGCGTCGCGTAATAAAGTCCGAGATTGTGCTGCGCGGTTTTGTCCCCCTGTTGCGCCGCTTTACAAAACCATTTGACCGCTTCGGCGAAATTCAGTGGCACGCCGCGTCCGGTTTCGCAGCAGAGTCCCAGGTTGCATTGCGCCGGCGCGCATCCCTGTTCGGCCGCAGCGCGATACCACTTGACGGCTTCCGCAAAATCCTGGGGCACGACTTGCCCGGTTTCGTAATAAACACCCACGTTGAACTGGGCCTGAGGTTCGCCTTGCTCGGCGGCAGCGAGATACCACTTGAACGCTTCCGCATAATTTTGCGGCACACCCTGGCCGGTCTCGTAACAAACTCCCAAATTGAACTGAGCGGCGGCGTCACCTTGTTCTGCCGCTTCCCGGAACCACTTGGCCGCCAGACCGTGCTCCTCCGGCACGCCACGCCCGATTTGGTAACAGACCCCGAGGTGACATTGCGCCAACTCGTTTCCCTGGTCGGCGGCCCGCCGGAACCACTTCACCGCCGCTTCGTAATCCTGCGGCACACCCTGCCCGGTCTCGTAACAAATCCCCAGGTAACACTGTGAATCTGCTTCGCCCGCTTCGGCGGCTTGTTTGATTTCCTCGAACGTCTGCGGTATTTGGTGCTTTTTTCGCATTTGAACACACCGTTGGTCCATGACCTCTGAAAAGCAACTTCAGCGAATACATAATTCTAACACAACGTCTGGTTGCTGGTTACGTTGTACCGAGAATATAGATTAACTCCTTGAATTCAAGCCAGCATTTGCGCCCGTGACGACACCAAAATGCCGCGCAAAATCCTGTCGAGTTTTTCAGAAACGATGGTAAATTGCCTCGCAATCGACTGCCATGAACACAGCCTGCAAATCCTATCGAAACCTCCCCCCGCTGGCCGGCCTCTGCTCTTTGTCGGAGGCCATGAAGCCCGGACTGTCCGTCGAACAATGCGTCGCTCGCCTCAAGCGGTATCATTACGCTTTTAAACGGCTGCATCAGATTTTCACGGCACGCATCACCGCCGAACCGATCTACGAACTCAAGATGGGGTTCAGTTTGCATGCGCATCTTTGCGCCGAACACGTCACGGTTCTGCGCAAACGTGTCGGCGAAATGCGCGAACCGCCATTGGGTTTGGAAGTCGTCCCCGATGCCAACCTGGAAATCTTCTTCGACGAGATTCTCGCCGCACCGACGACAGAAGAATTGATCCTCGGCCTTTACAAAAAAACGATTCCTGCGCTCCAGGCTGCGCTCGAACGCCATCAAGCCGATGCCAACCCGCTGGTGGATCAACCGTCTCTCCGCCTTTGCCGTGTCGCGCTGCTGGAACTCGAGGACATGCTGAAATTCGGGACGCAAACCATCGCTTCCCTCGTCGATGAGAAATGCAGCAAGCACGTCACGAACTGGCTGACACTGCTTGACGATTGTCTGGCCGCCGCCGGCGAACTTGACGGCACCGCACAACCGGTCGCCAGGAAAATCAATCGCCGTAATTCCGCCGAGCCGTATCAATACGATCCCAGGCCGCGCCGCGACGAACGGTTTCCCGATCCCTACAATATGGGCGTGAACGCGGAAGTGTTTCTCTACGACAAAAACTTTCCGCCCGAGCCAAAGACGTTGATGATGTTCTACAAACGGCTTCGCGAAATTGACGTGCCGGAAATGATGGCCAGCATCATCGCCGAGACGCCGGACAAGCCGTGGGATTATTACCGCGACATGACCCGCCAGCTTTGGGACGAAGCCCGCCACGCAATGATGGGCGAGGTCGGCTTCGCCAATCTCGGCATCGACTGGCAGCACAAAGTAATGATCAACTTCACCTGGTCCCTCGCCCTTAACACACAGCTCACACCCATTGAACGCCACGCCGTTCTCTACTTCATCGAACAAGGTCTGATGCCGAAAAACGGCAAACGTTTTGAGTGGGAAGTGGGCCGTGCTTCCCACAATCCGCTCTCCGCGCTGTTTCAGGATTACGACTGGGCGGATGAAGTGCTCCATGCGCGCATCGGTCGCGACTGGTATCTCAAAGAATTCAAAAACGCCCAGGAAGCTGTCCGTTACGGCGATGAATGTTGGTCGCGCGTGCTGATGAACTGGGAGGCCTGGCGGCAACAAGCTTTGACCCAACATCGTAACTGGTGGCCGGAAGTTTATCGCGACGCCTGCAAGCATTGGAACGTCGAACCTGACCCAACCGTGCTGGCCTATTCAACCACGTACCAAACCGTCCGCGCTGATTTGAAAAATCTGGTCGGCTCGGCTTGAGAGCTTATGCAGAAGTTACTGTTTCTCGTAGCAGCCGTGGTAACGAGGCTCATTCTCTTGGAAAGAAATTCAGAGCCTCGTAGCCTCGGCTGGCACGAAATGAATACACGCCGCGTCTCCTGAACTAACGCTCGTTCGTGCCGTATTCACCTCGAATCAAACTGAATTGCATGGTGCCGACTTATCAAGCCACCAAATCGTAACGCCTTCGTGCAGTCTGGGCCTAGAAAACTGGCAGACCAAAGCAACTTTCGATTCGGTGACGGCTTCGTGAAGTGTGATTCTAAGCTGCAGCCCCGGCCATTCATCAGCGCTTATGGATGACACATCGCAAAATCCATGCAACTCGATTTTCCCTGTGCCTCGAATCAGAATCTCGTCGTTGGTCGCCTCAATTATTTCGTCTCCAGTTTTCACGTTTACATGTGTAACTGGATTTTTCGACATGCTGGCACGCCATGATGCCCACCCCCGTTCTGGTCGCTTTCGTGATGCAGGCCTTACATCAATTCGGAACGAATCTGCAAGGGCTACGCCTTTCGCTCCAATTGCTGCCGCGCATTTGTGAAACGGGTAAACGAGTGGTGAACCGTCAAGGAGCGTGACATAAATCTGCAAATCAACTGTCCAGGATGCCTTTCCGGCACTTTTCGGATCTCTACGAAGCGCTACCGTTCCCGCTAAGAGTTCAAATTTGGGGATCTTCCCCACCGGGCTGAGAAGAAGTATCAAATCGCTGCGTGTCGCGCTGCGTGTCTTCGTGCCTTCGTGCCACGGCACTTCCCATTCGACTGGTCCGCCCGTTGCGCTTCCGAATGTATGGTTTTTCACCACGTATGGGGCGCGGCTGGTATCAAAACACAATGCTGCGACAGTCTTGCCTTTGTAAGGAATATTCAAATCTTGCAGCGCAGGCGCGATACCGTCAAACGCGGACTGGATGGAGGCGAACCAGTTGGAAAGCTCTTGATAACTCGCCTCGACAATTCCTCTCTGCTCATCAACTCCAATCAACCATAGGATGTTTTCGCCGCGTGCGGCGTTCGCGTGTCCCGCCAGTCTCCGGGCTGCTTTCATTGGGTCATCCGGCCACGTTGCCTTCAACTCAACTGTTGCATCCTCCACCCGAACCCCTTTTTCCACAGTCTCAAGGATGCGGAGTGTCCATACCTCGATTTCGATTGTTTTCACGATCCATTCACGCTTTCCACGGCTCTAATTTCGTCTTGGGTTAAGCCATAAAGGTCGTAAACGAGACGGTCAATTTGCGCGTCGGTGGCGGCGATCTGGCGTTCGAGCGAAGTTTTCTCCGACGGCGTTTTGGCGGCGGACGACCGCTGGTGCAACTCAAGCATTTGCTCGACGAGTTTCACCATCTGGTCGTGACGAGATTTGTCAGTCGGATGAGTCGGCTACAATTTCGGCACAGGAATCTGCTTCAAGTCACCGACAAGAACTTTCGGAAACAAAGCCTTCTTTGCTTTTGGGCTTCGACGATGATGACGCCAAGTGATTAGCCATGAGTTCATGATTCCGAGCAAAAAGAGTGGGCTGGGCCATTCCGAATCACACTTGACCGGGATTACGTCACGGCTGTGGTAAAGTTCCTCCTGAGAAAAAGTCGCTATGATGCGATTCTCGTTGCCACCATTGATTTCCTGCACAAGAAGACGTGGCCCGATAAAATTGTGTGGGTCGCGAGCAGCAGCGAGCCAAGGTCCGTACTTTTCGTTGTAGTGCGGCGAGCGGTAGGCTTCGAGGTTGCGCTCGAAGCGTTCGACCAGCTCAAGAATTTCCTTCGGCGCGCCTGTTTTGTCCCGGCTCGGCAAGGATGTGTTTTACACGAAGAGCACAGAGGTCAGCAACCTTGACTTGAGCAAAGACGCTTTCGCTCCAATAGAGCTTGGTTGCAGGCGTGGATGCAAGTACGCTCCGACAGCACTTTTTGGTCGCCCGATGAAGCTTCCGCCCATTCTCCGCACCCGGAATCAAACCGATTCAAGCAGGCGACAACGGCAGGGAAATCGTCACGAGGCCGGATTGTCCCACGGCGGGATCGGCGATTTTGAGCTTGCCATGATGGGTTTCAATGATTTTACGGCTGACGGCGAGGCCAAGCCCCAGGCCCACGTTGCGCGTGGTGAAGAACGGTTCGGGGACTTTCCGGGCGGCTTCCTTCGTGAAGCCGGTGCCGCTGTCCTGGATATCAATATGCACCCAGCGAGTGCCGTCCACGTCGGTATCGGCGTGCGTGCTGACTTTCACTTTGGGCATCGGCGGGTTGGCCTGCACCGCGTTCAGCATCACTTCGGCCAGGGCATGTTTCAAGCCCACGCGATCACCGGTCAACATGAACGACTGCCCGCCGGTTTCATACTGAAGATAAACGGTTTGCTCCTGATGATGTTTTTGCGCTTCACGAAAAGCGTCTTCAATCAATTGGGACACGGTGATGGGGTCCGCCATACCCGTCCGGTCCTGCGCCAGAAACAACATTTGCTGACCGAGGCGCGAAATCCGTTTCACGCCTTCAGTCAGCGCGGCGTTCAAAGAGGCGCGAAACTCCGGGTCATCATACTTTTCAGCAAATAATTGTTGGTGCGTCGAGAGCGGAACCACCGCGTTGCCGACTTCGTGGGCCAAACGCTCGCCCATCGTCTTGATCATGCGCAGGTTGGACGCCTCCACCTCGAGGCGGCGCAATTGTTCGCTCAGGGTCAAATCTTCGACCACCAACAGCGCCGAAACCGGCAGCGCGGCGTCCTGACGCTGGAATGGGACGATGTTGACGTTGAAAACCATGCCCGGCGGGGCTTCCGGCTGAAAGTTGAAGGGCACGACGCCCGCGCCGGTGTGCAAGACCTGATATACTTTGGTCGCCAACGGCGGCGGCAAATCGGTGAACTCCATTTCGCCGCTCGCGCGTTTGGTTTGACCGAAAAACTTCCGCGCCATTTTATTGGCGTGCAGGATTTTCAAGTCGCGGCTCACGACGACACAACCGCTGCTCAATTCGCGCAGGACACCGGCCATCATTTCGTGATTGCTGACCACCTGGTCGTGCAGCCAGATGTTGCGAATGGCCAGCCCGACTTGTTCGAGCAGATGAAAAATCAACTCCAGTTCTGCGTTGACCAACGGTTCGCCCGTGACGCGCCCATCAAAAACCGCAACGCCCAGCAGCGTTTCACGGTCGAGGATCGGCACGGCAACCTGCGCGCCCAGCAATTCAAATTCTTTTTGCGCTTCGACATCGGCGCGCGCTTCGTCGCTGCCCCGGCGCAAAATGCGGCCGGAATGAAAAAGTTGTCCGCCGATGCCCGCGTCGAATGACAACTCAAAGTGCTCCAGCAACCCGGAGGACAGGCCGATGGCGCATGAGGAACGCAGGCGGCGGCTTTCTTCAGGAGCAGTAATGGCACCCCGCCCGGCGTAGGGTTGGCGCAGGAAAATGGCCGCGCGATTGAAGCTCAGGATTTCCCGCAGCAACAGCAGAAATTGTTTGAGCAGGGCTTCGGAGTTGAGTGAGTGCGTAAGGATGGACGAAAAGTCGCGGAGCACGGCGACGGTTGACGGCACGCTGGCGAAGCCGCCCGCTACGTTGGCGGGTAACGGAGGGCTTTCGATTCGCGCGGGCGGCGGCGTTGGCACCGCGCGTCCGGCGGTCGGTGCAAACAGCCGGTCGAGCAGCGTGCTCAACAGGCGGGGGCGGACCGGCTTGGTCAAAACGTGCGTGACGCCGTGCAGGTACGCCTCCTCCTCCCACTCGGATTGTTTCGCGCCCGTAAAAATGATGACAGGCAATTTGGCGGTGCGCCTGCGCAATTTTTCCAATAACCAGATGCCCTGCACACCGGTCAATTCGACATCCAGCACGCAAACGTCCGCCAAGCCGTGCGCCAGCAGCGGCTCGGCTTCTTCCAGACTGGCGCGATGAATCAAGCTGAATTCCTCGGGATTAAGACCGGCCCGGATGGTTTCCGCCAACTCGGGCTGGGGCGCGATGACGAGGAGGGTTTTCATCGCGCGTTAGAGACGTGCAGGACGCAATTTGCCCGGTCGCCAGTTATTAAATTACCGGCGGGCTTGGAAAAGTACGCCCTTAAAAAAATCACCAAAGGTAAATAAGCCATTCGTCGCCCCCGGGTCAATCCATACTTGGCTGATTGCCACATCATTACTTGTGCCGTGACGGGGGAGCTTTGGCAACTGGGACGACGATAAATCGCAAACCGGGAAAACCATAAATGGCACCCGAGGGATGCCCCGGGATTCCATGAGCCGAAAGCAACGAAGCTTTTATTCCGAGGAAATCAGCTTTTCCCAGAGACCTTCATTGAGCAGCGATTTTTGCATCAGGCTCTGGTTGCCTTCCGGCACCGTGCCTTCCGGATGGAGCGGCAGTCGGAGGATGAATGTGGTTCCATGCCCTTTCGAGCTCTTGGCTTCGATTTTTCCACCATGGTGATAGACGATGAAGAAGCAGGCCATCAAGTGGATGCCGTACTCGGCGGGCGTGTCGCCCCGCACCACAAACGGATCGAACAGCAGACGCAACGCTTCTTCGGGCAGGCCCGGACCGTTGTCGCTGATTTGCACGTGGATTTCGGGCTTGTCACCGCCGTTGTGCAGTTCGGCCGTGAGCGTCACGCGGCTGCCGGGCGGCAGGCTGGCCAGTTCATCCTTGAGCAACAACTCGAACAGGCGGAAAAATTTTGGCTTGTCCACGTTGAGTTCGGGCAATTCGGCGGAAATTTGATTATCCACCTCGATTTTTTTTGCGGTGAAACCGCTTTGTAAATTTTCGATCGTCCTCGACACGACGGCGTGGAGTTTCACCTGGTCCTCAAACTGAAAGGAGGGGGTTTCGGACACAGCCCACAGGTCTTTAAGCAAGTTGTTGATTTTGCCAACCTGCGACTGGACGTTTTGGTAATACTCCTTCCAGAAATCCGGATTGCGCAGCCCATTGAGGTCCGTTTTTTCCTCCTGCATTTTGGTGGGCGCGAGGTCGAGGAACGTCTTGACTGCAACGAGCGAGTTGCGGATGTGATGGCTCAGGCCGGCGGCGAGCAGACCCAGGCTCACAATCCGGTCGGCGATCATCATGTTGTGCAACACGGACATCTTCTCGCGAAGCAACTGGTCGCGCTCGCGCTGGACGAAAAAAAACTCGAGACCGCGCTTCAACGTTTGCTCCAGTTGCGGCGGGTCCCACGGTTTGCTGACGTATTTATAGATGGCCCCGGAGTTGACTGCCGCGATGGCCGCATCGTAATCCGAATAAGCGGTGGCGAGAATGCGGATGATATGTGGATTGAGCTGGCGCGCGCGTTCGAGCAGCCAGACACCCTGTTCGCCGGGCATCCGTTGGTCGGTCATCAACAGCCCGATTTCGTCTTTGTGCGCTTCGAGCAACTTGAGGCCATCCTGGGCGTTGGCCGCTGTGAGGATGCGGAATTGATCGCCGTAGGCGCGCGCGAAATTTTTCAGCGACTTTTCCTCGTCATCCACGTAGAGGATCGCAAATTTATTGTNNGCGTGAATTCGCAGAATTTTCCCACCTCGGTGCGGACGGAAATCCGGCCGGCACATTCCTGCACAATGCGGTAGCAAATGCTCAACCCCAGCCCCATGCCTTCGCCCACTTCCTTGGTCGTGAAGAACGGATCAAATATTTTGTTCAGGTGTTGAGCTTCAATGCCCGGCCCGTTGTCCCGAATGATCAGCAGACTCCGGCCGTCTTCCACGCGGCCTTCGATCCAGATCGTCGGTTGTTCGTCGGTGAAGGTTTTGATCTTCAGCGCGTCCAGCGAGTTTTGCAGCAGGTTGGTGATGACGTGAATTAATTTTTGCTTGTTGGCAGTGACATTCTGGTGTTCCGACCATTGTCGATCGAGGCGCACCTTGTCTTTTAGCTCGTTGCTCAGGAAACGCAGGGCCGGCTCCACGATTTCGGCGACCGTCACCTGATCGTGGCTGTCGGTGTTGGGGTGCGTAAACATGCGCAGGTCGGAGACAATGTTTTTCACCCGGGAAACTCCTTCCTCCACGTCTTTGAGAACATCTTCGAAATCCGCCTGCTGCTCCACCGCAACATATTTGCCCTTCTTGCGCAAGGTATACAAACCGGTCGTGGCGTAATTCAGCGGGTTGTTGATTTCGTGGATGATGCCGGCGCTCATCACGCCCAACGAGGCCATTTTCTCCTGTTGCACCAGTTGCAACTCGGCTTCGGTCAGTTTTTCAATGGTGTCAGCCAGCTCCTTGTTTTGGGTGTCGAGCTTCTGATTGGTTTGCTCCAGCGTCCGTTTGTTTTTGTCGAGTTCGAACCGCAAGGCGAACTCGCGGAACCGCAGCCGGTTGAAAAAATAGTTGCCGGTCACGACAATGATGCCGGTGAGCGCGAGAAAATAAAAATTGTTGATGAAGATGGACACCTGCTCGTGCCTCACCGGAAACACGCACGCCACAAAATACATCAGGTTAACAGCGCCGACGGCGACCAGCGATTCCACGACGCTCCAGTGAACCACCACGCTCACCGCCAGGAGGACGAGGTTCAGGCCGGCATAGTACGGCGAAGCCGGTCCGCCCTTGATAAAAATCATCCAGGCAATGAAGAAGGCCGGCAGCAGCGCAATCGGCAGGCTCAGGGCCTTGTAGTGCTTGTGGCCAAAGGGGGTGGCGTGCAGGAACCAGATGACCCCGGCCAATAAGGAGCAGGCCAGACGCAGCACCAGAAAGAACGGCAGTTCATCGGGTGCCATGAACCAGTCGAGGAAAATCCCGGCGGGCATGAGGAAGACAACCAGGGCGGACGCCACTTTACCCGTGTTGATCCGTTCTTGCCGCTCGTTGGCCAGAAAGGCGGCCTGGAATTCGGGATTACGTAATGTCAACTGGTCGGTCATGACGGTTTGCGAACTTCCAGGAACAGGTTCAACCCGGTTGCGTCCGCGCGCACGCGACCAGCGTCGGGCTTCGCCCGGTCCGGCGACAAGCTCTTTAATTGAGGTGCCGTGCGATAAATCAAATGCCAGTCCAGCAAGTGTTCCATGCCGTTGCGGAGCGGATTGGACGGTTCGACGTTGGTGACCACCAGCAAACCGCCCGGAGCCAGCCAGTCGTCGTACAGGATGTTCATCAGGCGCTGGCAAATCTGATTTGACAAATAGTCAAACAAGCCCGCGCAGTACACAAAATCATATTGGTTTTCGACGGAGCGTTTTGCCGGCCGGCCGCTCTCCTTGAGAATTTGTTGGACAGATTTTTTGAGGTACTCGATGGGCGTCCCGCAACCGCTGCGCCGCTTGATAGCCTCCAGGCTGGCGCGAACGTGCTGCAAGGTTTCCGGGTTAAAATCGAGCAGCGTGAGACTGATCTGGCCGCTGAGCGGACTCTCGCTGAGAAATTTTTGCGCTTCGTGCGCCGAGCCGCAGGCCAGGTTGAAGACGCGCGCCCGGCGGCGGGCGCGGCTGATGCGCAGAGTTTCGCTCGCGAGCGTCTGGGTCAGGTAATCAATGCGATTGCGGTGCGCCTGCGCCGGCGGCTGCCGGAGAAACCAGGTGTTCACGACTTTCGCGAACAGGGTTTCGCCCTCGGGCTGGTTGCGCACGATCATGTTCACCATTTCGTAGTCGCCCGCGTAGCCCAGCGGTTTGTAAAAGGTCCGGTTCGCAAACGGCGCACAGAGCACCAGCGCGTGCAACTGCCGCCGCATGTAATTGCGGTGCGCCGGGCGCAATTCGTCAGCCAGCGGCGCCGCGACCGTTTCGAATTTCTCAAACAGTTCGTTCACACAAGGAATGACCGGCCTGGCCAGTTCTTCCGCCACAGCCTGCTCCAAGTGCGCCCGCTCGCCCACCGGTGAAGCGCGAAGGCCCACTTCCACCTGATCCACCCAGAGCCGCAGATCCGCAAGGAAGCTCTGCAGGTCGGCAATGATCACTTTGTACTCCGGCACGACCCGGTACAGCTTCTGCCATTCCTGCATGAAGCCACCGAACTGCTCGCGGAGTTTGCCATTGGCGATCATCGCCGCGGTGAACTCGACATCCATCCAGGCCTTCTCATCCAGCGTCACTTCGCAGACCATCGCCAGACCGGCGTTGACCAGGTTGTGAACCACCGCCCGGCCCGAATAAACCGTGCGATCCTGGAACACGATCTGGAAATGGGCGAGAACCTCGGACAAGCGCACCACGAGCGCCGGATTATGAATTTCAAAAACCGCAACGTAACGGGTCAGCCGAACCAGGCCGGCCCGAAATTCCTCCCCCTGGCTGTTCTGGCAAACCACCAGACTTTCTTTTACTGCTGAATTTGTCGTGAGCATTTGATTAAATGCCGACTGGCATCGCGTTCATCCGGCTACATCCCCAGCGCAACCCACCCGATTGCGAGCAACGATTCTCGAACGCTAAATTTATTAACAGTTTCCGAGCCAAAACGTGAAGAAATTCACGGGAATTGGCCAACTCCGCAAGCTGATTGCCCGGCTGTCGCCGATGCCCTCATCGGGATTTAGAAATGCATGCCCATCGTCAGCATTACGGCATGGCTGCTGAAACCATAGTTGCCGTCGGCGGTCTGCCCGGCTATGTGTCCGGCGGTTGATGGCGTGCTGCCGGTCACCGTGCGCGTGGGGCCATAGCCTAATTGGTACGCCACGTCGAAATCAAAGCGTTTGCCTTTACGCCCGGCCCCAACGCTGAAGAAATGCCGGTCCAAGTCCGCCACCAGCGGGGTGTAATTGGCATCCGGCACCGAGTTCTCGTTAAAAACGTAGCCGGCGCTCACGTGCCAGCCGTTGTCAAAATACCGCGTCACGCCGAATTCATACATCCAGCTCGGTTGCCAGTTTAGCACCAAGGCAATGTTTTGATTTATGCCTGGTGGTTTGGTGGCTTGGTGGATTGTGTTCACTCCAAAGCTGCTCCAATCCGTGTAGTCCGCGTCAAACTCCAGATTCCATTTTGGTGTAGGCCGGTACGAAAGTCCACAAACAACGGTCAAGGGGAACGTAAAGTCAGTTTGCGCGGATCGGGCTTGCGGGGTCGGTATGACTGGGTACTGCTCGATATCCGTCTGGCCATTCAAGGTAACCGTCGCAGTGCTGCGAAAGGACGCGCCAATCGAAACTTTCTCGTGCGGTTGCCAGAGTGCACCCAGATTGTAACCCACGCTCCAACCGTCACCTTTAAAGCGGAAGAAGTTGGCATTAGGTATTTGCGTGCGAAGAATACCTTGTTCCAAATCAAAATTCGCATAGTTCACCATCACCCCGCCGCCCATGGACAAATTGGGCGCCAACTTCAGAGCCACGACTGGATTGAGCGTCAAGTACTGGAGTGAACTTTTAAGGGCCACCGCGCGGAACCCCGTGTCCTGCGGCCAGCTCACGTTCCCACCATAAGGCGCATAAACCCCCAACCCAAAGCTCAAGGGCAAACTTTCGAGAGTGTGCGTGTAGAAGGATTGCGGCACCGCCGCAAGTTTGTTTTCGATGTGGTACGTGTTGCCGCTGTTGGGGGCGCTGGGGGGCGGACGGTAGCTCGGGTCAAGGTAGATTCCGTATATGCCCCCCCGAAGATCGTTATTCTCAAGCTGCGTGATGCCCGCCGGGTTGTAGTAGATGGCGGACGGATTATCCGCCGTGGCCACAAACGCTTCGCCTCGGGCGCTGGCAAAACCATCCTGGCTCACCAGCCGCAGGCCGTTCGCCAAAAGCGTCAAGGGCCCACCGGCCAAAACGACGGCCAGCAGGAGCTTCACTGTATGGTGTCTATTCATACTCGCCGATTCATTGGTTCCAACAACTGAACGAACACCGTAGGTGCGCATGGGCGACGCGCTGGAGCAAGCAAGTTCTACACCGCTTTGCGGCTTGCCGGCAAACAGCGAAACCATCTTCACCCTGACTTGGTCACCACCCACGGATCAATCTGCGCTCGCGGTTCCGTGTTTTACTTTGGTCTGCCGTGAGCTAGACTTGCAATGTGAAAAGTTTGGTTCAAGTTGCAATCTGCGTTTTTGTGTTGGGGTTGGTCGTTTTCCCGGCACAAGCTGCATTTACATCGCTCTACATTTTTGGAGACGCCGTTTCCACCACCACCAACGGACCCGGCGGGACAAGTTACTACGGCAAAAGCTATTCGAATGGCCGGGTTTGGGTTGAGGTGCTGGCGGAGCGGCAAGGACTGACCTATAACTCCAATAGAAACTTGTCCTACTACGACCATAATAGCACCAACCTCGTGGCGGAGGTCAACAGCTTCTCCGCGCCGCCGGATGCGAATTCCGCGCTGTTTGTAGTATGGGTCAACAACGCTGATTTTGTCGATGACATATCTAGCTACGGTTCTTCGACTAACATAACCGCATGGACCAAATCCATCAATCAGTCCCTGACCAACCATTTTAACATCATCACGAACCTTTATTTTGCCAAAGGCGTCCGCACGTTGATCATGCCGAATGCCGTGGACATCACCGAGATTCCGGGCTATACGCATATATCTTCCGCCGATAAAAGCTTCATTCGCCAAAGGGTCATTGATTTCAACACCGGTTTTGCCGCCACATTGGATCAGGCCAGGGCGTTGCTTCCCGGCATTACGATTTATGTCCCGGACCTCTTCGCCCTGCTCGACAACGTGCTGGCGAACCCTGCCAGCTATGGATTGACCAATGCTCTCGATAGTAATGGACAGAGTGTTGATGCGCTGGATGACCTTTCACTGACGGACAAGTCCCTGAATGGCCCGGGCACAAACTACATCTTTTGGGATTACCTGGACCCGACCGCGAAGGCCCATGCGGTGATTGGCGATGACGTTCAGCAACTCATCTCGCCGGTGCAAATCAGCAAGATCACCTGGCTCGGTGGCAGCACCCGCCTGGACATGGCAAACATTCCGATTGGCCGGGATGGTTTCGTGGATGGCGGCACGAATCTTGTGGACTGGGCATCCGAGGCGAACATCACCAGCACCAATGCGACGCAGGCGATCTTTGTTCCGGCCACCGGACCGCTGCGGTTTTACCGGCTGCGTTTTCCCTTCAACTGGTCCTGGCCGTAGCCCGCCGGCATTTCCTCCGGCCCGCTGCAATTGGACCGGTTGTCCGAAGCCCCGGACAACCGTGTCCACCCGCGTAACCCGCCGCTCGCGCTTTTCCACCGGCAAAAAGTCCGCGCGCGGCCATGCGTTTTTTGATTGTCGGGCCGCAACGGCTGGTAAATGATGTGCCGCCCTTTTGAAAGGCGCGTTTGCAAGAATTGTATTGGCGAAGCCGCCAGTGCAACGCGCGGTTGGATTACCATCAAACAGACACTTGTTGTTCGGATGCATCAATGAATCATGTCCGCTCGCAAACGCAACCATCCGGCCGAGAGCCATGACGGCCTGAGCCTCACCAGCGCCCTTCACGATTGTCTCGCGTGTGGCGTGCTGGTGGTGAATCAGCGCGGGCAGATCACTTCCTGCGCGCCCGCAGTTCTGCGCCTGCTCCGGCTGCCGCGTCGCCCGGCTGCCAACGCTCCCCTCTCGCAACTGCCCGCCCCGCTCCAAAAAATCATCCGCCAAGTCGCCGCGACCCACGCTCCCGTCACCGAACGCACCGTGACGCTGTCTGGTGATGGAAATGATTCGGTCACGCTCCATGTGACGGCAGTTCCCGTCCAGGCGGGACCCAACTCCTGCGATGTGGTGGTCGTGCTCAATGACATCTCCGCCGTGCAGCAACTCGAACAATCCATGAGCCGCCTGGACCGTCTGGCCAGCATCGGCACTGTGTCGGCCAGCATGGGCCACGAAATCAAAAACGCCCTCGTCGCGGTCAAAACCTTTACCGACTTGCTGCTCGATAATAATCCTGACGCGGAATTGGCCGGTGTGGTCCGCCGCGAAATGCGCCGCATTGATACCATCGTCAGTCAGATGTTGAAATTCGCCGGCCCAGCCAGGCCCACGCTTTCCGCCGTGCGCCTGCATGACATCCTCGACCACTCCCTGCGCCTGGTGCAGCCCCAAATCGAGGGTAAACTGATTTCGCTGAATCGCTCTTTCAAGGCCGCGCCCGACGCGATCGAAGGCGACGACTATCAACTGGAGCAGGCTTTCGTGAACCTCTTCTTAAACGCCATCGACGCCATGGGACCGAACGGCTCACTCACGGTCGCCACCGAAATCATTCCGGCTTCCCCGGCCAAGGCCGCCAGTCCGGTTGGCGGGGTTCTCCCGCAAGTCCGCGTCACCGTCGCCGACACCGGCATCGGCGTCGCGCCGGAAAACATTCACCATTTGTTCGAGCCGTTCTTCACCACCAAAAATCACGGCACCGGCCTTGGCCTGCCCATCACCAGGCGAATTTTCCAGGAACACCACGGGGACATCAGCGTGAAAAGCGAAGTGAACAAGGGCACCACGTTCAACATTTTGCTTCCCGCCAGTGCCCCGGCCTGCTGACATTGCTCCACAGGGGTCGCAGCTTCACTCTCGCCCTCCTGGGAGCGACATCCACTCCGGCGGAGCCGCGGAGCGCGCCTGCGGTGACGATTACGAATGCCCGGCACTGGCCTGATCCCGTGATCCGCCCGGCGGTGCAGGCGATCGTCACGTCAATGCCCTGCGACATGGCCACAGCTCATTGCCTGGCCGCCTCAAAACTTCCCTCAATGATTGAACAAAAACTCCTTGCTGCTCAGAATCGCCCAAAAGACGTCCTCCATTAACGGACGGATATTGGCTTCGTCTGAATCACTTACTATCTTCAGGAGCTTTGCCTTTTCAGCGCCTGCCGGAAACCGCGAAAGGGCACTTAGATAAACTTCCTCAACCATTTTTTCCGGCGATGTTTTCCCGGTGAGCAATCTGGCTATGCGGTTCTCCTTCGCCTCAATTTTGTTGTTTATGGTGTCGCCATTGGCAAGGTGCAACACCTGCGTCACACTCGGTTCGGCGGTTCGCTCGCACTCGCAGGTTTTTTCCCGTTCCGGTCGGCCAAAAGCTTTTAAGAAATAGGAATCGGTCTGCGTATCGGGCAATTGCAGCGCACGAAAACCGAATGGGTATTTCTCACCCTCCTGCTTCTGATTGCGCCTGTCCACCGTGAACTGCGTCGGCACGCCGGTAACCTGTGAAATCGCGTCCAGCAGCACCTCGGCTTTCATGCGCCGCGGAGAGTAGCGGGAGTAGAACCGTGTATCGGCCGCGTTTTCCGGCAACGGCTGGCTGGAACGTTGGTAGGTTTCGGATTGAAGAATGGCCCGCATCAGCGCCTTCAGGTCAAACTTTTGGTCGGTGAGATACCTGGCCGCGGCGGAAAGAAGTTTTTCGTTGCTGGCCGGATTGGTGACGCGCAAATCATCCACCGCTTCCACCAGACCGACGCCCATGAAATTCGCCCAGACGCGATTGGCGATCGCGCGGCTGAAATACGGATTGTCACGTGAAGTCAGCCAATCCGCCAGCGGCACGCGCCGGTCATTGGGGCCGTCCAATGGCAGCGGTTTGCCGTCGAGCGGCGCGGGCGGTTGCGGTCTGCCCGTCAGTGGTTGAACGAGGTCGCCCGAGGTGGAGGCAAAAATAAAATTGTCGCCGTCTGCTGCGCCGCTCTTGGTCCGGACGCGCGCAAAGAGGTTTGCCATCTTGTAATACTGGTCGTTGGTCCACTTTTCCATCGGATGGTTGTGGCACTTGGCGCAAACGATCGACATGCCCAGGAACGCCTGCGTCGTGGTTTCCGCCATCGCGCGCGGGTCATCGTGCAGCACGTAGAAATTACCCGCGCCGTTCTCCAGGGTGCTGCCTTGCGCCGTGATCAGATCGCGGACGAACCTGTCCCAGGGCGTGTTGGCGGCCACGTTGTTGCGGACCCAGTTGTAATACGACCACATCGCCGCGGGCTTGAGCTGTTTGCTGCTGACCAGGAGCAGGTCGGACCATTTGTAACTCCAATAATCGACAAACTCCGGCCGTTGCAGCAGTGACTCGATAAGCACGTCACGCTTCTTCGACGATTTGTTCCCCAGAAATCCGCGCGTTTCCTGCGCCGTCGGCAGAATGCCGATGGTGTCAAGAAAAGCGCGGCGAATGAATTCCGAATCGCTGCAACGTGGCGAAGGCGGCAGGTTCAGGCTCTTCAGTTTTTCGAGCACCAGGTCATCGATGAAATTCCGCCGGCTGGCCTGCGCAAAAACTTTGGCCGCCACTTGGTTGGTGTAAGGAACGGTCACGGTCGCGATGGCGATCCGGCTCAGATACCAGCCGGTGATCGCGCCTTCGCCAAATCCCACGACCTTCACGTTGCCGCTTTCGTCCACCTGGCCGACGGATTCGTTGGCGGAAGTGTACTTGACCCAGTGAGTGACATCTTCAGCGTGGCCGTCGGTAAACCAGGCGCGCACACTCAACTTTTGGTTTGCGCCCGGGTTAAGAAAGGCGTGCTCGGGCAAAATTTCGAGCCGGTTGATGCGCGGCTCCTCCGGCTTTGGCCCCGGTGTCCCGGCAGCAATCCACTCGGACAACACGCGATAATCCAACGAGCCGACCTCAAACCGCTTCCCGCCTTTGTGCGGAACCGCACCGCTCGGCTTGAGCAGCATCAAACTGCGCCCCGGATCACTTGGGACAATGCGCCTACCCAGCGCGTGATGAGTCAGCGCGAGGAAATCACCCTCGTCATCGTAACCGCGTAGTGAAAGCTTGAATCCATTTTGTCCAGCGGCCGCGCCGTGACACGCGCCCGCGCTGCAACCGGCCTTGGCCAGCACGGGTTGCACGTGATTGCGGAAGCTCCACTCAAATGGTTTGTCCATGTTTTCCACCGTGACTTCGGCTGGAGCGGCTTGATTGCCCGACTTCACGCGGATACTTGCCGTGCCGTTGTGAACCGGCACCGCAACGCCCTCCTTGAGAACCACAATATTTGTATCGCTGGAAGTGAACGTGATGTCGTTCGTGACCTGCCCCGCATAATGGCCGTCACGGAATTGCTCCACCAGGAGGCCCTGTTGAGCAGCAGTACCGCTCAGTTTGAATTTGGCCGGGAGAATGACGATGGATTCTTTTGCGTGTATGTCCCCGGCAAAAGCCAAAGCCAACATTGCCAGGTAACGCAACCGAAAGAGCCTTTTCCCGGAAGGACGAGTTACACGAGTCCCTGACACTTTAGAGAAAACTGCCAACGTTTGGGGATTCGTGGAACTCGTACTTCGGAGAATTGGACTCACGATTTTAGCGTGTTTCGCGGGCATATCAAAACAGCTCCCGGATCGGCTGCGTTCCAGAATCCACCAGCGCGAATGGACGACCCTGCGGGCCGGGCAGATGAGTTTCCAGATTCAAGCCGAGACTGTGGTAGATCGTGGCCACCACCTCGGACGACGTCACCGGTCGCTCCGCCGGATAGCCGCCAATCTCATCGCTCTTGCCGATGACCCGTCCGCCCTTGACTCCGCCACCGGCGAAATACGAGGTCCAGCATTGCGGCCAATGATCCCGCCCGCCCGCTGGATTGATCTTGGGCGTGCGACCAAACTCGGCCAGGTTGCAGACGAGCGTGTTGTCCAACAGGCCGCGTTGGAAAAGGTCCTCAATCAGCGCGCTGTAACCCTGATCATACATCGGCGCCACGATGTCTTTCATCCCGGCGATGGAAGTGAAGGGCTTCGAGCCGTGAATGTCCCACGAGATTTCGTCGAAGACCGTGATGAACGTGTTGATGGTGACGAAACGCACACCTGCTTCAATCAAGCGCCGCGCCAGCAAACAACACTGGCCGAAACGCGTCATGCCGTAACGTTCGCGAACTTTTTCCGGCTCCTTCGACAAATCAAATGCTTCACGCGCCTTGACGCTGGTCATCAAGCGGTAAGCCGACTCGAAATTGGCATCCATCAGCTTCGCTGTTTCACTTGCCTCGAAAGTCTTGACCTGATCGTCCACAATTTGCCGCAACTCCCGGCGCCGTTGCAGACGGACCTCGCCAATCTCAGTCGGCGGCAGGAGATCGGGAACTTTGAAGTTGGGCTTGGACGGGTCGGCCATCAGCGCGAACGGATCATACGCCTTGCCGAGAAAGCCGGCGTCCTGTCCGTGCGGCAGGTTGCCACCAGTCGGCCCCATCGGCTCCGGCAAAAGGACGTGGGCCGGCAGTTCATTACGCCGGCCCATGAGATATTCCAATGCGCAACCGGCGTGCGGTGAGTTGATGCCGCCGGTGAACAGCCGGCCGGTTTGCATCATCTGATGGCCCGTGTCGTGGACGGCGGCAGCGGTGTGATAACAAGTGCGAACAAGGGAAAACTTGTCGGCCAGCTTGGCGTGCAGCGGAAAAATCTCGGAGATTTGAATGTCCGGGTTGTTGGTTCGGATGGGCTTGAATGGGCCGCGAATCTCTCGCGGCGCGTCCGGCTTCATGTCCCAGGTGTCCACCTGGCTCGGCGCACCCAGGTTGAAAATCATGATCACCGATTTTTCGTCATTGCCCTTGGTGACAGCGCCCACTGCCTGCAACGCCGCGAACTTCGACAAGCTTAAACCAATGGCACCAAGCGTGCCAACCTGCAGGAAATCGCGCCGCGTGATCCCGTCGCACGTCGTAACCGAACCGTTGCCGGTGAACTTGAGCATGACCTTTACTCTACAGCCGTTGGGTTATTATTGAACGCCTTAAACGTAAGCAAATTGGCCCGAATATGTAAACGAATTTCGAACCGGATTCGAGGCCGACTCTTTTTGATAGACGGGCTAAGTTTTCGCACTGAGACGCTGGCCTTGCAAATTGTACCTTCACGCCAGTCAATCTGGTTGAATAGTAACTCCAACCCATGTAATGCTCGTGCGCATTCATGCCACATTTACCGAGCAATTCCGGCATCAGGGACAATCATCTTCGCGGCACGGCCGCGGATTTTCTCAGGGCAAAAATTCGAGGCGGGTCACGCCTTTCAGTTGTTTCAAGGCCATGATCATCAGCCCTAAAGGCGTGGTCCTCATCAAGAGAGCAACCGGGCAGCCCGTTGGTCCGGTAATCGCGCTGAAGTCCAGTGAGAATTTTTACCGCTTGCCTCGACTCGATCAGCGCGTCTGGCGATACATGGAATATTGGAAGTTCGAGAGCCTAATCAAGGACGGAGCACTCTACTTTCGTCGAAGCGACAAGTTGGAAGATGATATGGAGGGCAAGTACGCCGACGCAAACCGCAATTATACGACTGGACTTTGGGGAAGATTTTCCTCGGCATATCGAGTCAACCATGATCCGAAAGCTTTCGAGCAAGGGGCTCTGGATTTCCGGTACGCGGTGTTCGTCAACTGCTGGCACATCAACAGGGTGGAAAGTCGCGAGATGTGGGAGAGGTTTGGAAAATCAGAACGATCGGTAGTAATCGTCACCACGGTTCGAAGGCTGTTGAAAGCCGTAGAAGCGAACCATGTCCAACCCGGCAAAGTGATCTACGCCTCTCAAGCCGTGCCACGCCCTGAGTGGAGCCACAACGCCCCATTCTTTTTCAAGAATTTGCAGTTCATGAGTGAAAAGGAATTCAGGCTGATTGCCCACAAACCCGAAGAGGAACCGATTTACATCGACCAGACATTTGGGCATTCCATATCCGTCAAAGGATCGGAAATTATTGAAATGGTGAAACTCCATCCGGAAGCGTCGCCCTGCTTCAAGGAGGAAATCAAAACGTTCTTGAGAAATCAAAATGTCAAACTCGCTGTGAGCAGATCGTCTCTATGCCGATGAAACTGGTAATTCCGTTCCAAAGAAATCTGACGCGAGAGAGATGGGGCGAGTCTGGCCGTCTCGTCTGCGCCCTCTACGGCCTGACGCCGGAGGAAATCAAAATCGTGGAATCCGCCTCCGTCCAGACTTCGGCGCGACAAGCGGGCGCGGCCAAATGAAAACGCTGTCGCAAATACAGCAAGAGCTGGCCGCCGGACAATTCGAGTTCAGCCGGCACGCCTTTCGTCGTGTGGTGGAGCGGAACATCAGCGAGGCGGAAATCCGGGAGGCTGGCGCAAAAGCCGAGGTCATCGAGTATTATCCCGGGGACAAGTATTCACCGAGCGGTTTGTTGCTGGGCTTTACTGCGGCTGGACGGCCATTGCACTTTCAGGTATCATATGCCGAGTCGGACGCGACGAAGATCATCACGATTTATGAGCCTGACCCGAATGAATGGATCGAAAACCGGAAACGGAGGTAGCCATGTTTAATTGCCATGTTTGCGGTCACAATGCCGCGAAATCGGAACTGGTCAGCGAGGTCTTCAACCTCGAAGGACGGCGTGTGCTGGTTGAAAAGATTCCCGCGCTCGTGTGCGAACATTGCGGGGAAGCCGCTTTTTCAAGAGAGACGACGGAGCGAATCCGCCGCATGGTTCATGGCGCAGGCCATCCCGTTAAAACCGTGCCGATGGATGTCTTCGCGATGGCGTGATAGATTTCCGCACCTGTGAAAATCAGATATGATGCCGAAGTGGATGCGTTGAGCATCACATTCCGCGAAACCACGGTCAAAAATTTTCCTGTCATCCAGCTTCTGCCAGCCTAATATTTTTCTGCGCTGCCCAAGCTTTATGAACGACCAGACGATGACTCGCCGGAAATTCCTGCACACCGCTGCTTTGACCACAACCGCTGCGGCCACAGTGAACCTTCCAATCGCGCACGCCGCCGAAAAAACCAAAGGCGTCAACTGGCCCATCGGTTGTATGAACCGGCCCTGGTCCAGATGGCCTCACAACGTCGGCTTCGAAGGCATCAAGGCCGCCGGTTACAAATGGATCGGTATGATTTCCCACTCGAAGGACGAGCCGCTCATCATTTCTGGCGCAACGCCGGAATATTTGGAGAATCTCAAAAGGAAAATCGCTGCGCTCGGATTGACCGCCAGCATGGGCGCGCTGCGCACCAATCCCGCCGTGCCGCTCGCCGACTCGATCAAGGACACGCGCAAACAAATCGACCACGCCAAATTTATTTCTCTCGAATTTCTACTCACCTTCGGCGTCGATAAGCCCGAGCATCACGAGGATTATTTTCGCTTGATGGCGGATGCGGCGGCTTATGCCCAGGAGCGCGGTCTCAAACTGGTTTTGAAACCGCACAGCGGCGCCAGCAGCGCGGCGGAGGAAATCCGGCGATGCCTCGACCGGGTCAACCATCCCAATTTCAAAATCTGGTATGACGCGGGCAACATCATTCATTACACCGGCAAGGACCCGGTGGAGCAACTCAAGCCCATCGCGCAACACGTCACCGGTTTCTGCGCCAAGGATTGCGCGAAGCAAGGAGGCGATGTGATGATTCAATTCGGCACCGGCAAAGTGGATTTCAGGGCCGTCTTTCGTGAACTAAAATCCGCCGGCTTCAACGGCCCGGTGATGGTCGAGTGTTGCGCCCTGAGCGACAAGCCGGAGGAAGTGTCCGCCAACGCGCGCGCGAACCGGGAGTTCTTAGAACATGTGATCACGTCACTCTAAGCGCTGTTCGGAAAGGCCGTTTGGTGTCCCGGCTTTAGCCGGCCAGCGCGGCCAAAGCACGCTAAAGCGTGGACACCAAACGGTAGAATTCGCTCGCCGTCGCATTTCCGTACGCGTTCTAACTATTTTTCGCGATGTCTCGGTGATCGATGCAGCAATACCGTTTCCGATTATTTGGACAAGACAACGTTGCCCACCCTCCGACACGAGCGCGGTACTGGAAGTACAGAGCCATCTACCGTCTCAACAATCAACAAGTCGGCCAATGGAGCGCCGTGACCAGTATCAGCGTGATGGGGTAAAACCGGCTAAATCGGATGATCTGGCTAATGCTCATTACGTAGAATGTGCTCGCTCAATTGATGACGGGTATATTGCGCGCCTTTCCTGCGCGGCGGAGAGCAACGTGATTTCGCCACAAATCAGCCCACTCCATTTAGAACCTGAGTTTGAAACTCGAAAGCGCTACAAACCGCGATTTTGTTTAATCCCATTTCCGCAAAACTTTGACACGCCAAGTTAGTGATTAAATCAACGCCAATTGCACGGGCCAAGCGGATGGAAAATAGAACAATACCCGTTTGGTCTTCGGGAAGGCTTGCCAAGTCCAACTCGCGTTTCAGACAATACGCACAAATGTCTGAATGACTTACGTTCAGTGCTTCGCGGTCGCGCAAAAAGTAACCTTCCACAATCACGCGACGTTGTTTTCTAACGACGCCAAAAGCAAAGTTTTGATAGGTTTCGTCCTTCGGAGCATTTGCGATGATGCCATCACACATTGACTTTTCGATAAGATCATAATTGGCCTTCCCGTGAAGATTGTTGCGCGCCATCACGACGCTGATCGCAATGTTCAGATCAAAACTGGCAAACTCCAGGAAGAGAGCCGCATATCGATCTTGCAAGTGCTCTAAAGTAAAAAAGTACATCTTCTCCATTGTTTCACAACACTTTGTTGCGGAGGTTGCGCTGTGATGCACTACGAGACCACCTAGCTTAGTAAACGGAACGAGAGACGGGTCGAACAATTCATTTCGCATACCGGTATTCATCCCCAATAAGACTCATCATTGAGCGAACGTTCTCCCTCGCGCCAGACTTCGGAAAAGTCGAGTTCGTAGTAGGTGTACTCCCCCTCGGAATCCTTGCCACCGATGGAAAGGGGGCCTCGGAGTGAATACCGGGACAAGTCGGGCATGTGCGCTGCAGTTGGTCCAAGTAGGCAACGGTTGCCGGTGCCTGCACGGCCGATCCGGCTGGCATAGTTGATCGCCGGCCCAATGAGGAGCTTTTGTGTACCGAGATACCGGGTCGTTATGGTGGAAACATCCATCCAGCCGAACTCAATGCATATCTTGAGCGACGGGCCGCCGGGCACGTAATGCCAGTCCTGCGGAAACTCCTGTTGATGCAGCGAGAAATACTCAGAAACCTCATCCACGGTTTTTGCGATCGTCACGCATGCGGCGTAGATGTGAGGGCCTTGAGGGATGATGCCAAAGATCGCATCTCCCATAATGCCAATGACCTCGCCTTCGTGATCTTCGATGGCGGAAATCGCTCCTGAAAGAATGTCTCGCGTGAACTGCGCTAGGAGCTGTCCACCCGACCATCCATCGACTGCATCACGCACCATCGGGGCAAACCTGTTGATATCGACGATGACAGCATAAGCCTGGAGCGGACTGTTATCTGGGACCGGAATTGGCATTTCTCTTTAGAAAGCGCGAACTACGCTTAAACATTCACGTAGATCAACAAATTCCGCGCTGTTCACGATTCGTGGCGAAAAATAGAAAAGCCTTTCTTGGGTCATAATGTGGTACATGACTAAGGTGCAGCAAGGCAGGGTCAAGGAGAAAGGCTGGCTCGCCCAGGTGCGCGAGGTGGGGAAGGTGTGAGGAATTGTTCGCGCGCGAGCGGAATTATTTTGACATCCCCGATTCGCACAGCGTCATAATCCGCCATGAAACTTGGCGGAAACCTACCAGCGAACGTGCTTTCTCCATGCCATTCGTGAACATCAAGCAGAGTGAGGGTAAGAAGAAGTGAGCGTTGAAATCCGGGATCCACGCTTCACGTCGGTCGTCGGCGCTGAAGTTCAATTCGAGAAAATCGCCACGGGTTTTCGCTTTACCGAAGGCCCCCTTTGGCACCCCAAAGAACGCCACCTTCTTTTCAGCGACATTCCGGGTGACCAATTGCAGCGCTGGTCGGAGCGGGAAGGGGTCAGCACTTTTCGCAAGCCGTCGAACATGTCGAATGGGCTGGCGTATGACCGGTCGGGAAATGTTCTGGCGTGCGAACACGCGACCAGTCAGGTGACCAGCCGCGGTCCTGCGGGCGTGATCACGCCAATCGCCACTCACTATCAAGGGAAGCAACTGAACAGTCCCAACGACATCGTGTGCGCGCCGGATGGCAGCATTTATTTCACCGACCCGCCTTATGGCCGGGTAAAATTCTTCGGCGTCCCGCGCGAACAGGAACTCGCGTTTCAAGGCGTGTATCGAGTCGGCGTTGATCCGAAAAGCCCAACGCTGCTGGTGGATGATTTTGACCGTCCGAACGGACTTTGCTTTTCCCTCGACCGCCGCCGCCTGTTCATCAACGACACCGCCCGCCAGCACATTCGTGTCTATGAGTTCAATCTGAATGGATCTTTGGGTGCAGGCAGGGTGTGGGCGGAGACAAAGGGCGAAGGTGCGGGCGCGCCGGACGGAATGAAGATCGATTCGGTGGGCAACGTGTATTGTTGCGGCCCGGGCGGGATTCACGTGTTTACGCCCGACGCGGTTTGTCTGGGAGTCATCCGCGTGCCGGAGTACACGGCCAATATGGCATGGGGCGATGCTGATTACCGCAGCCTCTATATTACCGCTTCAAAGTCAGTCTATCGAATCCGGACAAAGATTCCGGGGCTGCCGGTCTTGGTGGACTGAATCACTTTGTTGCCTGTGCGTCCGCTACTTCGATTTCATCTCTCCTTCGGCGGCCGAAGCGCAAGGCTGGCGGCACCGACCAGGCCGGCATCGTTTCCCAGTTGTGCTTTTGCAACCGTGATGTGCCGTCGCGGCACCATGGTGGCCGCAGCGATGGTTTCACGAACCGGCACGGCAAAGAGTTCGTAGTGGTCGTTAATGATTCCACCACCGAGGATGATTCGTTGTGGCAGAAAGGTGTGAAGAATCGTCCACGCCGCGGTAGCCGTTGCCCGCAACNNGTCCACGATCTTTTGCGCCGCAGGATCGCTTTGTCCCGCTGAGGCGAAAACGTGTTGGCTGTCGCGAAAATGGTTCGCGCGGCCCGCTTCCGCGATTGCGCTGCCGGACGCAATCGATTCAAAGCAGCCTTGGTTGCCGCAGTAACAATCCGGGCCATCCGGCTCAACCGGAATGTGGCCCATCTCCGGATGTTCATCCTGAAAGCCGCGATAGATGCGACCGTCCACGAGGATGCCCGCCCCGATTCCGGTGCCGAACGTAAGCATCACCACGTTGTTGCAAGCTCGCGCCGCGCCGGTGAACGCCTCGCCCAAAACCGCGGCATCGGCGTCGTTCTCCAGATAAACCGGAACGCCGAACGCCTTGCTCAACGGCGTGACGATGTCGCATCCATCCCAGCCCGGCAGCGTGTAAGGATTGTGAATCGTTCCGCATTTCGGATTCACCGGTCCGGCGCACCCGATGCCAATCCCGCAAAGTTCCCGCCGTTTCCAACCCGCTTGGGTCGTGACTTGATCAATTGCTGCCACGGTGCGTTGCACAGCGCGGTCAAAACCCAAAGCGGATTCAGTCGCAAATTCCACGCGCGCCGCAATGGTGCCTCCGGCATCCACCGCGCCCACGGCGATTTTTGTTCCGCCGATGTCGATGCCGATGGCTTGGTTGAATTGTTTCATTCGATAAACGAGTGCAGAATATTGTGACGAATATTCGCCCTCACCCCAACCCTATCCCCCAAGGAGAGGGGGAAGCTTCGTCAGCCCTCAGCAAATCCTCGTGGTCTTTTACCTTTGCCACTTCGAACCATCCGGCGCGGACGATTGGGGACTCCCTCTCTTGGGGGAGAGGGCCGGGGCGAGGGCGAGCTAAACCTCAAATTTCATTTTCACACCATCGGGCTGGGGTAAGCGCGGTTCTTGATCACATTGTCTTTCCGTTCTTTCTAGGTTCAGCCGCTCGCCGGAAAGCAGCGCTTCGCCGTTCCATCTCACCTCTTGCCCCAAAGATCGTGCGGCTTGGCGGCGTTGCTTTTGAATGGCAGTTCCACCTTGCGACCGGTTCGCGCAGATTCGTAACAGGCAAAAATGGCTTCGAGCACGGCGCGTCCATCTTCGCCCGTCACCGACGGCGGCTTGTCATTCTTCACGCAATCGACGAAGTGCGCCATCTCCTGCGGGAAACCATAGTTCCAGGCTTCCTCGTAAATCGTGAAGGACCAGCCGACCGTCGAACCGGCCTTCTCGACCGCATAGCCGTAACCCACGGAACTGTAGGTCTCGATTGAGTTGCCGTGGAGGAGATCAGCATAGGCGACACCTTTCGAGCCGTGAACCTCGGAACGGTCGTCCATGCCGCCGAGTTTCGTCCAGCTTTCCTCCGCCATCGCCATGACGTTATTTTCAAACTCGAAGAGCAGGATTGCGTTGTCATCACCTTTTGTTTTGTCGGTGTGGACGTAAGTTCCCATCTGAGCGTAGGCTGATTTGATTTTTGGGCGACCGAGCATCCAGCGGAAAAACTCAATCGCGTGGCAACCCATGTCCATGGTCACGCCGCCGCCGGAGCGCTTCACATCCCAGAAATGCGGCGCATGCGGGCCGTCGTGCTTCTCTAACTGTTTGAGCAGGACCGGTTTCCCCAGCGCGCCGTCGTCGAGAAGCTGTTTCAACCGCACGTATTTCGGCGCGAAGCAAAGCTCCTCGGCGTACATCAACTTGACCTTCGCCTTTTTGCAGGCGGCGATCATCCGGTCGGCCTCGGCGAGATTCATGCAAAGCGGCTTTTCGCAGACGATGTGTTTGCCCGCGGCGGCGGCGGCTTCGGTAATCTCGCAATGGAGAAAATTCGGCGCGCCGATCACAATCATGTCGAGTTCGTCCATCGCCAGCATTTTCCGGTAGTCGGTGAAGTGATGCGGAATGCCAAACTTCTTCGCAAATGCTTTGGCATTGCCTTGGGTTGGCGAAGCCACGGCGAACAGCTCCGCATCGGTACACCGTTGCAGTGCTTCGGCATGGAGGGTGGAGATAAATTGCGAACCGATCAAACCGACACGAACACGTCTATTCATGGTAATTTATTGTTTTCTAAATTGTGCCTTTCCACTTTGCGCTCATCATCCCAGGCTCACAGCCGACGGACACGGATGTTGCGAAACCANNATTTTGGAGGGCGATGTAACCGGACTTCTCCCGGGCAAACCGCGGCCACGCTTTGAACTTGGAATTGGCGATCAATGTTTTCAGCGTCTCGCTGCCCAATTCGTATTCCACAATTTTCGCGCCGTTCATCCAATATTCAACGTGGTTGCCTTGAACGACCAGACGGATGTGATTCCATTCGCCGGCCGGATGGCACTCTTTATTCGTCGGCGCGATCAACGCGTAGAGCGAACCGGCGGCGGTCCTGGGGTTTTTGCCATCCGAGGTGTTGGCATCATCGACGATCTGCATCTCCGGCCCGGTGCGGTAAGTCTCCGGCTCATCTTCCGAAACGTGAAACATGATGCCGCTGTTGGCCTCCTTCGCCACTTTCCACTCCAACTCCAGTTCGAAGTTTTCATATTGCTCGCGGGTAATCAGGTCAACTGGTTTGGCTGGCAGCGATTTCAAGGTTCCATCCTCGATGACCCAACTGTTTGGCGGAAACGAATCCTGTTTGAAACCGCGAAAGGCGGCGGTGGATTTGCCGTCGAATAAAATTGTCCAGCCCGGCTTGCCAACGATCCGCCCAGACGTTGAACAACCGACAATGAACAGAGCGACGACGCCACTGACGAAGAATAATCTCAGCGGAATTTTCATGATTGGGTTGAGATATACACAGCGGTTTTTAATAATTTGTAAAAACTTCAGGCGCTTCAGACGAAGGGAAGCATACCCAAAAGGGCCGTTGAAATAGAAGTTTCTTTCGCGTTTTATTTTGGACATTTCAGTTGTGAGCGAACCGAATAAGGGTAATCCGTCCGGCATAACTTTGAGTTGATCCCTGCTTTACACCAGTGACATCGGCGATTAAGGTTCCGGCATGTCTTCCGAGTTTGATGGCACGGAATTTGTCGATAGCGATTTGCAAGCCGCGCGCAAATCGTCCTACGCTTCGGCTTCACCCTTCGCCGCACCCGGCAGCCGCGCTCCCTCCCGCGAGGAGGTGGACTACAAGGTCGGCGAGACCCAACAAAAACTGGCCGAACTGAAACGGGCACAGGAGGAACTGGAACGCGAACGCGCCAGCCTGGAAGAAACGCGACGGCGCCAGATGGAATTTCAAACCGGCCGCCAGGAGATGCTCCTAAATCTTACGCGGGGTGTCGGCCTGCTGGAGGAAGCTGAGTTCAACGCGCGCCGCGACGCCGAGCAAATGGCCAAGTCGCTGGTCGAGATGCGGGACGCCTTGTCCAAAGTCGAAACCGTCCACGAAGAAGCGTGGACGAAGGAAAATTTCAACGTCGAACTGACCCGCGCCCTGACCATCATCGAAAACGCGCGAATGGAATGGAATACGGCCCGGCTGAAATTCCCGGTGCTGTCCAACACGCCCAAGGATGAGGGTGCAGACTTGCCCCGAAGTGACGCGGCGGCAGCAGCCTCGCCCTTCGGGGCCCGCAGTTTCGGCGAGCTTTGCAAGTTCGGACTGGCGTTGACGTGGCCGTTGGCGGTCATTGGCCTGCTGACGCTGGGGATTTTGTTGGCGGTCCTGTTGAGCCGCTGATTTTTTCATCATGGGATGGTTCAAAAAAAAAGCTGATCCCATTTCCGAACGCGCCCGCGCGCTCAGCGCCGAGATCGCCGCTTTGGAGGCGCAGATCAACAAGCTCAACACCTACGTCGAAGGGGGCCAGTCGCAGCCGCGTCTGCGCTCCACCGCATTGCCGCACGGCGCGACCATCACGGGACCCCCGCCGGGTGTGCGCGAGCCGATCTTCGAAGAACTGGATCAAAACCAGTTGAAAGCGCGGGCTGAGCTTGAAACCACGCCCGAACATTACAACGAACTGGGCGTCCGCAAATACGACCTGGCGGCTTTCGTTCGGCGCGTGAAGAATCATTTTCGCAGCCCGCCCACCGCCAACCCCAAGCTGGTCAATTATCTCGCTGCGGGCAGTTTTCAAGGACTGCGGCCCATGCGTTACGAAAAACGCGTCGCACGCAACCGTTTCCTGTGGCTGGTCATCGGTTTCTTTCTGCTGTTGCTGGGAATTGTTTCCGTTTTCTTCCGCAAGTAAGGTCCGGGTGGCGGATTATTTCTAGAAACGATAATCGACTTGTGAATTCGAAAACCGAAAAACTCCTGGCCACCCTCCCGATCCCCACCACGGATGGGGTATTCATGGCGCACTATTCGGCGCGAGGATTGGCCGGGCTGGTATTTCCGTCCGCTCACAACCAAAACAAATCTTCCATCGCAACAAAAACCCTGGTGTCCGCTCAAGGGCGCCGCTGGCACGCGGTCGCAACCAAGGCGTTGAACCGGGCATTGACGGGGCGAGTCCCAAAAAGTCTGCCGCCGCTCGATTTGTCTTCCGGCACGGCGTTCCAGCAACGCGTGTGGAACGCCCTTTGCCGTATCGCATCGGGAGAAACGCGCAGCTACACAGAAATCGCCACTGCCATTGGACAACGAACGGCGGCGCGAGCCGTGGGCGGCGCCTGCGGCGCCAATCCGGTTCCGGTGTTCGTGCCGTGCCACCGTGTGCTGGCGGCCAACCTTCGCCTGGGCGGATTTTCCGGCGGTTTGGATTGGAAAAGAAAGTTGCTGGCACGGGAGGGAATTCGGTTTTCCAAATAAAATCAGCGCAGCGCCGTTGGTACTGCCATTCGTCGTTGCTTGCGCATTACCAACAGCATCGCGCAGCCGCCGATGAATCCGAAGCCCGCCATCGTGGGATACCACACACCCCAGCCGTAATGGTCGATCAGCCGGCCGGTGATCGGCAGCGCCATGGCGGAGCCGTAGTATTGGAATGAGTCGATTACGCCGGTGGCAAACCCGGCCATCTTGCGTCCGCCGATGTCCATTGGCGCCGCGGAGCCGACAATCGCGTGCGTGGAATTGGCCGTCAATGACACCAGCAGCAGAAAGAGACATCCCAGGAAGATGCCGCCGGGCGTCGGCCCGACCACGCCGGCGTAAATGACCACCGCCGCGCACAGGATGACCAGACTCTCGAAGTAGTAGAGGGTCATGGCCACGGGCGAACGATGACCTTTGAAAATCTTGTCTGAAACCCACCCCGCCGTGAATGAACCAAACACCGCCACCACGGGCATCAGGTTCATCGTATAGAAAACCGCCGCCGGTTTTTTCGCCAGATCGAGTTTGAGTTGCTCCACGAAGTAAAGCACCGCGAGTTGATCGGAACTGTTCCGCACCGCGCCCGTGCAGGCATAAGCCACCGCGTAGAACCAAACCAAAGGGTGCGTGAAAATCGTCACGAAAGATTCCTTCAAACTCGCGCGCACCCCGGAAAGGCCGGCACCGCCGTCGTTGGACACTACGCCGTGATAGCCGGCTGCTTCGGGAGTTTCCTTGGGAATGAAAGCGAGCAGAAGGGCCATGGTGGCCGCGAACAGCGGCGGGATGCGGAACAGCCAGCGCCATTCGCCTTCCGCCACGACCCATATACCAATCGTAAACCCCGCCAGAATGATCGGAGCGAGGTTGTTGATCATCACCTGCCCCATCTGGATCATGAGCCCGAAAATGCCGGAGAAAGTGCCGCGCTCGGTGCGGTTGAACCAGGCGGCATTGATCTTGACCATGCCGGGCGCGCCAAAGGATTGAAACCAGCCGTTCAACAGCCAGATCAACGCGAAAGTCGAAAACGTCCCGGTCAATGAGACAAACCCGAAGATGAGGTTGAGGGCGATGGTGCCGCCGGCGCCGATGAGCATCGCCGCCTTGCCGCCGATGCGGTCGGTGATCAGGCCGTTGACGAGCTGACCGGTCCCGTAGGCGACGGACCACGCGCTGAGAATGTCGGTGATCTGGCTCTTGCTGAACCCAAACTCCTGAATCATCCCCGGAGTGGCGAAGCGGAAGTTGTAGCGGCACATGTAATAGGAGGCATACATGAGACCAAGGATGAACCAGTTGAGACCGCGACGCGGGCGGAAACCGGGAGGATAGTTGAGCCGGGTGGAAGTGGAGGACGCGGTTCGATTCATGAACTTTTTATAACGCCACACCGAAACTCAATTGGAGTTGCCGCGCCAGCGTAAGCCGACACCGAATTCAAGGTCAAAAAGATTTCGCGCCCCACTGACTTCGAACTCGCGGTGGCGGCGGAAGCCGTCGTCTGGGATGCCGGCTTTCATTAAGGTTTTTGGCCCTTCAGTGGGAGTGGTTTGACAGAACGATTTTTTATGTTCAAATCATCAATGCACGCAGCGTGAAAACCGCAAACCCAACCCGCATTTTACACGTCGATGGCGATAGTTTCTTCGCCAGTTGCGAGGTGGCGTTGCATCCTGGGTGGGAAGGAAAGCCGGTGTGGGTCGGCGGTGGACGACGCGGCGACGGCATCGTGATTGCCGCCAATCGCATGGCAAAAAAGTTCGGCGTCCTCACCGGCATGGCCTGCTTCGCGGCGAAAAAACTTTGCCCGCACGGCGTGCTGGCGCGTCCGCATTACGACGAATATCGCCGGCTGTCGCAAGCGATGTTCCGCGTGCTCGAAGAATACTCGCCCACCCTCGTGCCGATCTCGATTGACGAAGGATTTCTGGATTTCACCACGATGAATCATCACGTCTGGCGGCGCATCACGCCGGCAGATTATGTGCAGGAAATTCGCGAACGGATCCGGCGCGAGGTGGGCATTCCCGTTTCCGCCGGCCTCGCCAGTTCCGGGCGGCTGGCCAAATTGGCGACCGACGCCGCCAAACCGGGTTTCCTGGAGATTCCCTCCGGACAGGAAAAGGAATTCTTAAAGAACCACGATTTACGCGAGCTTTCGGGCATCGGCAAAAACCGTCAACGAAGTCTAAGCGCCCTCGGCGCCAAAACTTTTGGCGACGCGGCCAAACTTCCTTCGACGCTGCTCAAACAAAAGTTCGGCATCTGGGGACAACAACTCTGGCT
>PLJQ01000218.1 GCA_003140275.1 Limisphaerales bacterium | reverse complement strand
CAACTACTCATGTCATCTACCTTGCACTTGCTAATAGCAACGCGCCTACCGGTACCGAGTCTTCTCCGAGTTGCGCGAGGCAAACGCGCGGCCCGGGTGCGAACGCCTCCATCACGAAACCACGCAGCGCATTTTCAACCGCCGCCCGCAAGCGTTCGCCCACCAGCGACAAGCCGCCGCCCATGACGATCACTTCCGGGTGAAACAGATGAACGACGTGCGACAACGCGAAAGCTAGATCCTGCGCCGTCTCGTGAAGAATTCGCTGCGCAGCAGCATCGCCCTCTTGCAAGGCGGCTGCCAGATGCTTCGCTTCGCCACCGGTCTTTTCGCCGATGAGCCGGCACAGCTCGCTCTCCGGCGCGGTGGTTTTCAGCGCGCGAATCTTTTTGTCCACCGCCCAGCCGGAACAGCGTGATTCCACGGTGGTAATGTTTCGATCAAGCAGCAAGTGACCGAACTCCACCTCGCCCGGTTTTGCGCCGTGATAGATTTTACCGTCCACCACCAGCCCTCCGCCGACACCACTGCCCATGTTGAAGTAAAAGACCGGGTTGAATCCGCGCCCGGCGCCGCGCAATGCTTCACTGAGCGCCGCGGTGTTTGAGTCATTCTCCACGATGACGGAAGCGCCGGTGAGCGAATGCAGCCATTCGCCCAATTCAAAATCCGCCCAGCCTTCAATCTGATGCGAGCAACAAATCTTTCCCGTCCGCCAATCGACGGGCCCGCCAAAACCGACGGCGATGGCGGCGGGCTTGGTGCTGTTCAATTCACGAAGCGCCGACTCGATCTGACGGCGGATGCCGACGCCGCCGTCGGCTGGATTCACATTGAAACGTTTTCGTTGAAGGATGTTTGCGTCGTTGTCGCCGACAACGATCTGCAATTTGCTGCCGCCGATTTCGATGGCGAGGTAATTCATAAGTGCGCGACAGGTTAAACAAAAAGCTTCAGCCGGGGCAGAAAAATTCTGTCAATTATCCTAATTCTGTCTAAAAGGTTTCCCCGATGACCGCCGCTCAAGCCAAAGCCCGCCATGCCAAACTCGTCGAGGAGATTCGGCGACACGACCACGCCTATTACGTGCTGGCACAGCCGAAGATCAGTGACCGCGAATATGATCTCCTCTACGGTGAGTTGTTGGATTTGGAAAGAGAATTTCCCGCGCTCGTCACGCCCGATTCGCCGAGCCAGCGCATCAGTGGCGCACCCACGGAAGGTTTCCGACGCGTGAACCACCTCGTGCCAATGCTTTCTCTCGAAAAAATTGAGGGCGCGGAACACCCGGACGAGAAAGCCGAGCCGGACTGGTTCAAGCGCAGTTGCCAGCAGGACGAAAACACATTGGCCCGATTGCTCGCCTTCGACAACACAATCCGCAAGCACCTCGGGCGCGACAAGGTTGAGTACGTCATGGAGCCGAAAGTGGACGGCGTATCCATCGGCGCGCATTACCGCTACGGCAAACTCGCGCTTGGTGTCACGCGCGGCGACGGCCAGACCGGCGACGACATCACGGTGAACCTGCGAACCGTGCGCGCGATTCCGCTGGAGTTGAATCTGAAAAATCCGTCGCCGTTGCTCGAAGTGCGCGGTGAGGCGTACATGGCGATCAAGGACTTCGAGGCGATCAACCAGAAGCTCGAAGCCGCTGGCGAAAAAGCATTTCCCAACGCCCGCAACGCCACTGCGGGCGCGCTCAAGCAACTGGACGCGCGCCTCGTTGCCCAGCGGCCAATTCGCGCGGTATTTTACGCCGTTGGCGCGAACGAGGGTATCGAGTTCGCCACGCACGCGGAGATGCTCGAATCGCTCGCTCGCCTTGGCCTGCCGGTCCAAACGCATTGGTGGCTTTGCAAAGACATGGAGGAAGTCATCACGACTTACCGCAAGAAGGTCGTCTGCGATTACGACGAGGGGTGCGACTTGCGGAAGCAAGTGCCCTACGAAATTGACGGCGTGGTTATCAAAGTGAATCGCATCGCCGACTGGTCGCGCATTCCGGCCAAAACTCGCGCGCCCGGCTACGCCATCGTTCACAAGCCCATCCCGTGGATCACGCCCGCCGAAACCGTGCTCAAAGCGATTACCGTGCAAGTGGGCCGCACCGGCGTGCTCACACCCGTGGCCGAACTCGAACCGGTCTTCGTGCAAGGCTCGACGATTTCGCGCGCCACACTCCACAACGAGGACGAAATCCGCCGCAAAGACATCCGCATCGGCGACACTGTCGTTATCCGCAAAGCCGGTATGGTCATCCCGGAAGTTTTCGAAGTAATGAAAACGAAACGTCCACCCGGCGCGAAGGAATTTGATCTGTTCAAGCACATCGGCGGCAAATGCCCCGCGTGCGGCGGGCCGGTTGCGCGCGACGCCAGATTTCGCGTCTATGCGAAGTGCTCGAATGACAAAAAGGTTGGAAACAAACGGGAATGTACATACAAAACCGACGACCTGACTTTCATCGGCAAGAAGTGCCGCAAATGCGGCAGCCCGATGGTAAGAGCAACGGAACATGCTGATTGGCTTTGTAACAATGTCGGAGGTTGTCCAGCGCAAACAGTTCGTCGAATTGAGTATTTTGCACAACGCAAGGCGCTCGACATAGAGTCACTAGGGGGCATCGTTGCAGAGAAACTTGTAGAGAGAGGTTTAGTGAAAGAACCGCTCGACCTTTTCAACCTTTCAATTGAAGAACTCGCCAAGCTCAATCTGGGTGCAGACGAGGAGCCGCGCGTCCTCGGCGAAAAGAATGCTACAAAAGTGGTGGCGGCCTTGGAGCGCGCCAAAGAAGAACCGTTACATCGCTGGCTTGTCGCGATGGCAATCCCAGAGATCGGAGAAGAATCGGCGTATGAACTGGCAGGCTATTTCCGAGATTTCGAGTCCATCCGGGATTCAGAAATCTTGCGTGACGCGGCTGCGCTTGGTGATCTGCGAGACCAAATTCAGCAGAATGCTGTGCCTCGAGACTGGAAAGAGCAGAATCTTTCAGAAGCGGAAGTGAAAGGGCGGCGGACGACGCAGCAGGTACTCAAAGAACGCGCAAATCCTGTTGGACAACGCCTCTTAGACGCCGGATTTGCAAAACCAGGTGCCGGTGAAAACTCGGCACCTTGGCAGGCAGTACCGCTGGTGGGACCAGTTGCTGCAAAGTCGCTGCTGGATTGGTGTGCGAGCAAAGTGGGGGCATCGGTCTTTCGTCGGTTGCGCCAACTCAAAATTGCGCCAAATGGCCGCGAGCGGACCGCGAAGGCGTCTCCCGTGGCGGGAAAAACCTTTGTGCTCACCGGCACGCTGCCGACGCTCGCCCGGGACGAAGCCTCTGCGCACATCCGTGACGCCGGTGGGAGCGTTACCGGTTCCGTGAGCAAGAACACCAATTACGTATTGGCCGGCGAAAACCCCGGCTCAAAGCTGGATAAGGCAAGAGAGCTTGGCGTGAAGACTTTAACGGAAGCGGAGTTTTTGGACATGTTGGGCTTGAAGCCAAAGCGCGAAATAAAGAACCAAAAAGAATTGTTATAGAAAATGAAAACGATCCTGCTTGCCAAGAGCAGCTCTGGCGAACCATACAAAGTTGAATTCATTGCGGACGGTTCTTCTCTTCGTGTCTTTTGTCACTGCCAAGCCGGAGTGCTTCAGCAGATGTGCAAGCACAAGCTGGCGCTCATCAAAGGCGACACCAATATGCTATTTGATCCCAAACACGCGGCACTACTTTCGGAAGTTCACGCCTGGTCACAATTTGGCGAGCTGAAGGTACGGACTGCCGAATACGAAAAGAAACTTAAGGAGATTGAGTCTGCCAAAGAAGTATTCGCCAAGAAGGAGAAAAGCATTAAGCAAGAGTTCGCTCGCGGCTTGACGCGGGGCTTCAAGTGAACGTTTGCGCAGAAACTCGGCGTGAAAATCCTCGATGAAGCCGAGTTTCTGAAACCGCGCTGTGGTTGATTGGATAATCCGCGATCGCTCCCTTTGATCTTCGCAAAATTCCGTTGCCACGCGGCGCGGAAACATTAGCATCCCCACTCCTGTTCCCGACACTCGGGACGGAAAAGTTATTTATCCATGAAAAGCTACAACATTGCAGTGCTCGGCGGCGACGGTACCGGCCCGGAAGTCATCCGCGAAGCCGTCAAGGTCCTCGACGTCGCGGCGAAGAAATTCAACCTCAAACTCAATTACACCCCTTACGATCTCGGTGGCGAACGTTATCTCCGCACCAAGGAAGCGCTGCCCGACAGCATGGTCGAGGAGCTTCGCAAGTTCCCCGCCATTTTGCTCGGTGCCATCGGCCATCCCGATGTAAAGCCCGGCATTTTGGAGAAGGGGATTCTGCTGCGTCTGCGCTTCGAACTGGAGCAATACATCAACCTCCGCCCGGTGAAACTTTACGACGAGCGCTTCTGTCCGCTGAAGGACAAGAAGCCGGAGCACATCGACTTTGTCGTCGTGCGCGAGAACAATGAAGGGCTTTACACCGGCTCCGGCGGGTTCGTCTTTAAGGGCACGCCGCACGAAATCGCCATTCAAGAAAGCGTGAACACGCGGCGGGGCGTCGAGCGCTGCCTGCGTTTTGCGTTCGAGTTTACTCGCAGACGGAACAAGGAAAAAAAACTGATGCTTTGCGGCAAGACCAACGTGTTAACCTATGCCTTCGATCTCTGGGAACGCGCGTTCCACGAAGTCGGCCAAAAAGATTTTCCTGACATCAAGCGCGACTACGCCCACGTGGATGCGACAACCATGTGGTTCGTGAAAAACCCAGAATGGTTCGACGTGATCGTCACCGACAACATGTTCGGCGACATCATCACTGACCTCGGCGCGATGGTGCAGGGCGGCATGGGCATCGCGGCGGGCGGCAACATCAATCCGCAAGGCGCGAGCATGTTCGAGCCGATTGGCGGCAGCGCTCCGAAATACACCGGCCAGGGCGTGATCAATCCGCTGGCGGCAATTTGCGCCGGCCAGATGATGCTCGATTTCCTCGGCGAAACGGCAGCAGCTAAAGCCATCGAGGATGCCGTTATTAAAATCACTCGAGAAAAAATCAAGAGCCTCGCCGCCGGCAAGATGGGCTATAGCACGTCACAAGTAGGTGATCTGGTAGCGGCGGCGATCTGATTTTTGCGCGTAGCGGCCGACGTGAGGAGGCTCTGATTGATTGGTTGAGAGTTGATAGAAGACAGAATGAGCCTCGTTACCTCGGCTGCCACGAATGCCAAAAAATTCATGGATGAATTCCTCCAAGCTGCGATTGACGAAGCTAAAAAAGGCCTGGCAGCCGGCGGTATTCCCATCGGTTCGGTGCTGGTCTGCGACGGAAAAATAATCGGGCGTGGACACAATCAACGCGTCCAACACGGCAGCGTCATTCATCACGCAGAAATGAATTGCCTGGAAAACGCGGGACGGCTCAAAGCGACGGTTTATCAACGGTGTATCCTGTACTCCACACTTTCGCCCTGTCCCATGTGCAGCGGCGCCGCGTTGCTCTACAAAATTCCTCACATCATCGTTGGTGAAAACGTGACGTTCCAAGGGCCGGAAGAGTATTTGCGTTCGCAAGGTGTGAAGGTGGAAGTGTTGCAAAACACCGAATGCATTCAATTGATGCGCGACTTCATCGCCACGCATCCGGAACTCTGGGACGAGGATATTGGAGTCTGAGGATGGAGTCTGAGGAGCGGCTGGTTAAGCCGCCGCCTTGTCCTGTTTGCGGCGAACCAGCGGCTTGGCTTCGCCCAACACAGCGGCACGGGTGATGTGCACGGTGAGAATATCGCCGCAGTTGGGAGCGTCGTACATCACGTCCAGCATCAACTTCTCCAGCAAACCCCGCAGCGCGCGCGCCCCCGTTCCCTTCTTCAGGGCTTGTACCGCCAGTTCGCGCAGCGAGTCGGGCAAAAACTCCAGTTCCACTCCTTCCATCGCCATGAGTTTGGCGAATTGTTTGGTGAGCGCGTTCTTGGTGTCGGTCAGGATGGCGACCAACTGGTCTTCGGTCAACTCTGCCAGCACCGTCACCATCGGCAACCGGCCAATAAACTCCGGAATATAGCCGAAGCTGAGCAAATCCTCCGGTTCGACCCTTTCCAAAACTTCCCGGCGTTCGACTGCGTCCGTCTTGCGCGTCTGTTCCACGGCGCTGAAACCCATCACCCGACTGCCCAGTCGCCGCTGAATTATTTTTTCCAGACCGACAAAGGCGCCTCCGCAAACAAACAAAATGTCCCGTGTATCGACGCGGATGTATTCTTGTTGCGGATGTTTGCGGCCGCCTTGGGGTGGAACGTTGCAGACGGTTCCCTCCAAAATCTTTAGCAACGCCTGCTGCACGCCTTCCCCGGAGACGTCGCGGGTGATGGAAACGTTTTCGGTTTTGCGGGCGATCTTGTCGATTTCGTCGATGTAAACGATGCCGCGTTGGGCGCGTTTCACGTCGTAGTCCGCATTCTGCAGCAGCCGAAGAATAATGTTCTCCACGTCTTCACCGACGTAACCGGCTTCGGTGAGTGTGGTGGCGTCGGCAATGGCAAAGGGCACGTCGAGAATCTGGGCGAGCGTGCGGGCCAGGAGGGTTTTACCGGAGCCCGTCGAGCCGATCATCAAGATGTTGCTCTTTTCGATTTCCACCTCGGCGTGGCGATTCGCACCCGGCACGCTGCTTTCTTCTTTGCCGGCGCGAACAGGCGGTTCCTGGAGGATACGCTTGTAATGATTATGCACGGCAACGGCCAGGGTTTTCTTGGCGTGATCCTGGCCGATGCAATGCAGGTCAAGCAGGCGCTTGATTTCAGCCGGCTTCGGAACGTTGAACCGTGGCAGGTGTTTTCGCGTGTCGGCGGCCAGTTCCTTGTCGAGCACGCTTTTGCAAAAAATGACGCAACTGTCGCAAATATAAACGCCCGGGCCGGCGATCAGTTTTCTGACTTCAGCATGGGATTTACCGCAGAAGCTGCAGAGTGTGATGTTGGTCGGGCGCGCCATCGGGCGGGTTGCTGGTTGAGGGTTTAGGGTTGAGAGTGCATCAGGCGACCACGCTGGTTTTGTCGGGCAATCCCGGAACTTGTTTGCGAGAAACGACCACCTCGTCCACCAGTCCAAATTCCTTGGCCTCCTCCGGCGACATAAAATTGTCCCGGTCGCAGGCCTTCTCCACCGCTGCTTCTGGTTGACCAGTGTGTTTGGCGATTATGGAGTTGAGGCGTTGTTTGAGTTTCAGCATGTATTTGACGCGGATTTCCACGTCGCTGGCCGCGCCTTCGGCGCCGCCCAGCAGTTGGTGAATCATGATGTTGGAATTGGGCAGCGCGAAGCGCTTGCCTTTGGTGCCGCCGCACAACAACACCGCGCCCATGCTGGCCGCTTGACCGATGCAGTACGTGTTCACGTCGCAAGTGAGAAATTGCATCGTGTCGTAAACCGCCAATCCCGCAGAAACGCTGCCGCCGGGCGAATTGATATAAAGATGAATGTCCTTTTTCGGATCGCTCATTTGCAGGAACAGCAACTGGGCGATGATGACGTTGGACACCATGTCGTCGATCGGCGTGCCGATGAAGATGATGNNAGCAGCCGCGAATAAATGTCATAACCGCGTTCGCCGCGTCCGGTTTGCTCGATCACATGAGGGATCAGAAAATTTTGCATAAAAACTTTTTACTGGCAGCGCAACCTAACGAACGAACGAGTAGGCGTCAAGCGCGCGCCGCCCTTGGATTTTGTTCATTTTGTCGAGTCGGTACTGATTAATGTGTGTCCGCAGCCAGCTTTTCCCAAATCAGCAACAGCGCGCCGGCAAAATCGTCGGGCCGTTCCGCCATCCAATTGTCCACGGACTCCGGCGTGAACCAGTCACCGCGCTCAATCTCCTCCGGGTGCAACGTGAACGGACCTTCGGTTTCGCATCGGTAAATCCAGACGAACTCTTGACCGGTCCCCGGACACGCATCAATTTTGAAAAGACGCTTTGGTGGTGTCGTGAGTTCAAGGCCGATCTCCTCTCGCAATTCGCGGACGGCGCAAGCGTCGTAATCCTCTCCGCTATCCAGGTGACCCGAAGCCGAAGAATCCCACTTGCCCGGAAAGCAATCCTTCTTCATCGACCGCTTTTGCAGAAAAATTTGGCCGCGCGCATTGAAGACCAACACGTGAACGGCGCGATGTTTCAATCCGAGCCGATGTACTTCGCGGCGCGTTTGTTTGCCGATGATTTCGTCGCGCTCGTTGACCACATCGAAGATTTCTTCGCTCATGGATGTAATAGTTCAGTTAGTTGGACGAATTGATTCAGGCTNNCATCTTGCGCCGTTGCGAGAACGTGCGTTTCACGATTGTTTCAAACGCGGCGTGCTGGGCTTCCGGCAATAGCGGCGTCGCGCGGCGCTCGAACACCACGCACGCTGAATCCACGCCCGGCTCGGGAAAGAAACACTCCGATGGAATCTTGAACCACGCGCGCGGTTCGTAGCGCAGTTGCACAAGCAACGTCAACACGCCGTAGTCATCGTCGTCCGCAACGGACATGAGCCGTTGCGCGACTTCCAATTGCAACGTGGCAACCATGCGCTCTGGTCGCTTCGGACATTGCGCCAGCTCCACCAAAATCGGCGACGCCACCGAATACGGCAGATTCGCAACGAGTTTCCAATCGCCCCAATCGCGCAGTTCACGTTGCAAATAGTCCAAGGCATCGTCGCACAACAGCGTCAGGTTCTTCGCGCCGACAAAACGTTTTTGCAGAAACTCAAACAGCCGCCGGTCCTTNNTTCAATCGCCAGAACTTCGCCGGCCTGCACTAATAACAACTCCGTCAACGGTCCCAGTCCCGGCCCGATTTCCAAGACTTTGTCCGACTTGGTCAACTTGGCGGCCGCGACGATGCGCCGAAGTTGATTGCCGTCGTGCAGAAAATTCTGACCGAGCGATTTGGTGAGTTGAATTGCTCCGTCCGCCAGAATCCGCTTCATCTCGGAGAGCTTCATGAATTGCTCTTTGGAGTGCGCCTCCTTGTCAGTGCTTTATTGCGGCGTGACTGGTCATCGCGCTTCACAACTTCCGCGAGTGCTTCCACAGTTTCCGCCAGTTGTGCCTCGGTCATCGTCAGCGGTGGCGTGAAGCTGATGATGTTGCCGTGCTCGCCTTCGGGTAACAAAATGTAACCGCGATGCAACATCCGCTTGATGATCGCCAATGCCTGAGCCGTCGCAGGCGAGCCGTCGCACAGACGCAACTCAACGCCTGCCATCAAGCCGAGGCTGCGTGCAGAGAGGTTGAGGGTTGAGGGTTGAGGGTTGAGCGACTTGAGAGATTCCAGCAAAAAATTTCCCAGCTTGGCGCTGCGTTTGACCAGTTTCCGGCTGCGGATCTCTTCAATTTGCGCCAGTGCCATCGCGCAACCGACGGGATGGCCGAGAAATGTGCTTGTGTGAATCGCTTCGCCCGTGGATTCCGGCCACGCCGCATCCATCAAATCCGCGCAACCGACGCAGGCCGACAGGGGGAAGCCGCCCGTCAACGCTTTGCCCAGGCAAATCAAATCGGGGACCGTGCCGGTGTGCTCGCAGGCGAACCATTTTCCAGTACGGCCAAAGCCCGTGTAAATTTCATCAAAGATCAACAGGGCGCCGTGCGCGTCGCAAAGCCGGCGCAATAACGGCAAAAATTCCGGCGGCGGAATGTTGATGCCGCCGCGACCTTGAACGGGTTCGACAACGATTGCGCCAATTTTACCGCAGCGGAACAGGTGGCGGATCAATCTTTCGACTTCGTGGCAGCCGACGTGGGGAGGCTCATTCTTCATTCTTTTTGATTTCAGCCTCCCCACGTCGGCTGCTACGGGAAACGGAACGAAACGTCCGAACTCGCCGAGCTGCGAGCGGAACGGTGCGCGAAAGTGGTCACGACATGTGACATTGAGCGCCCCATAGCCGAGTCCGTGATACGCTCCCTCGAATGCGATCACACCGCTTTTGCCAGTGGCGAGCATCGCAGTCTTGAGCGCCGCTTCGACGGCTTCAAAACCGGAGTTGCAGAAAATGGTTTTTCCTACGGCCGCTGAGGTAAAGAAGCTGACTGATTCAGCGCGCTCCTGTTTCCGCTTCCTTACTTCGGCGGCTACGGACCAGCGCTCAAACGTGATCCGGCTCAACTCCCGCGCCAGTTCCACTTTAAGGGCGTGCGGATGCACGTCGCCCATCGCGTGCAGCAATTTCGCCATTTGCTTTTGGCCGGCTTTGACCACCCGCGGATTGGCGTGACCAGCAGCAGCAACCCCGAATGCGGCCGTGAGATCGAGATATTTTTTCCCGTCCGCATCCCAGACATGAACTCCCTTTGCACGCTCCCAGACGATGGGCCATGAGCCGTCCGGTTCGATGAACGTCACATTGCGCGATTCGTAAGCGCGGAGCCGGTTGAGAACTTTTTTGGTAGTCATTTGGTATCCCACCTCCTCACGTCGTCGGNNGTCGGCTACACTCCTCGTTGATCGGACGACCAGATAACCTTGTGCATTTGCACCTGAAACCGCACCGGCAAAGCGTCGGCAATTATTTCTTCTACCAGTTCACGACGCGAGATCGGCGTCTGGCCAGCGGGAACTTTTTTCAACGACTTGTCCTGCTGCGCCGGCGTCAGCGGTTCCACCCACGAGAACAGCAGCGGACAGAGTAAATCAAGTTTGTGTTCGGCGATCTTTTCCTTGGCCCAGTCGTAATCCTCCTGCGTTCCCATGACGAACTTGATTTCGTCCGTCCCTTTAAGGAGCGGAAGATTTTCCCAGCGATTGCGTTCGACCTCACCGCTACTGGGACATTTCAAATCCATGATGCGTCGGACGCGCGGGTCGATTTTTGAAATAGCGTGCGCGCCACTGGTTTCGATCAACACAGTGAAGCCCTCGTCGCAGAGGGATTTCATCAACGGAAGAATGTTTGGCTGCAAGAGCGGTTCGCCGCCGGTGAGTTCGACCAACGGCATTTTTGGATTTTGGATTTTGGAGTTTGCATTGGAAAAAGTCCTGGCCAGCCGATGGATTTCGTCGCGGACTGCCATCAGCGTCATCTTCGTACCCTCCTTAAAAGCATACGCCGAGTCGCAATACGAGCAGCGCAGATTACAAGCGGTGAGCCGGACAAATATGCACGGCAACCCCGCAAACGTGCTTTCGCCCTGCAAACTCAAGTAGATTTCGTTTATGACCAGTGTGTCGGACACCAGAACAATTTACCCGGTTGAAAGGAAAAGGAGTAGTCCATTGTTCCCTTTTCCAAACCGGCAGTTTTGTTTATTCTGGCGCCATGGAAATTTACGATCATCCCACGTTCAACATGGCGTGTCGCCAGTTCGATTTGGTGGCCGACCGTTTGCAAATTCCCGATTCCGAACGCGGTCGTCTCAAATTTCCCAAGCGCTCCATGACCGTCGCGCTGCCGATTCACCGCGACGACGG
>PLJQ01000261.1 GCA_003140275.1 Limisphaerales bacterium | reverse complement strand
GACCCGGTTAAATGTGAGCGGTTTCGCGATGTGGGTGCTTTTTCCAAGCGGCAGGGATGCCGCCCTCGGCAGGCCGGGAGGCCCGCCGCTACTTTTCAAACAGGCTCTTAGCGTGAAAATCCGGCCTGCACAATAGCGACGGGCTGAAAGGAGCGCTGCCAGGTCGGTTGCGGCAGGAGATGACCCTGTCGCTCAAACCGATTGCTCAACTCAAAGTGTTTTCGTCGATGCCCCAGATTTTGGGCGTGGCCAGTTCAATGCTGTTTCCGGCGGGATCGCGAAAATAAAGGGAACACCCGCCTTTCGGCCAGGTGACTTCACTCTCAATCATCACACCGTTTTGTATCAGGAAAGCGCGCCAGGCCGGCAACTCGGACATCGTGGCCGCAAAGGCGACGTGACCCGGCCCACGGGCGCCGTGCGGCGGAAAATTGGTGCCGATCTCCCGTGTTTTCGCCGGATTGAAAACCAAGAATACCCGGTTTCCGCATTGAAAGAAAACATGGCGACCTTCCAACCTGGCGATGACCTCCAACCCGAGAATGGTCCGATAAAAATTTTCGGTCGCCTGCAAATCATCGGCATAAAGACAAGTCTCCAGAATTCCCCTGACTTTCACGAACGATCCTTTTCGCGGTTCAGGCTTGTGGGCGAGACCTGGAATGCAACACGAGAATTTGATTCCAACCTTGCACGAATTCGAAATTGCTTCGGATGACTTCACTCGCGATCCCGTCCCGTTCGAGTTCCCGGCGCAATTGATCCAATTGCGGATAAGGTTTGCGATTCATGCCGGCGGGCGGAAAGAGCCGCACTTCGTCCGAACTGACCCGCGCCAATTCGCGGATGGCCGCCAGGTGAAAAGCGTAGTCGAAACGGTCGTCGTAAATGAACAAAAAGTGTCCGGACAACACGAGGTCAAATTGTCCGTCGGCGAACGGCAGGCGCGGCAGCAGCGCGGAAACGTACCGTCCCTCGGCTTTGCCACCCGTGAAGTCCGCGCAAAACAGTTCCAGGCTGCGTCGCCGGGTGGAACGCATTTGTGCCACGGAATCAAAATAAGTCGAGGTGTACGCCTGCCGGACTTTTTCCACTTCCTCCATGACATGGTCAATGTCGGCTTCGCCAATGGCGCGTAGTTTTTCCACCGGGTTTTCAAAAAATGGATCGACGGCAGTCACGTGGATTCCCAGCGGGGACGCCTCCGCCGTGAACGAAGCCGCGCCGGACGGACAATCCAGAACTGATTTTCCTTTGAGACCCGGAAGGTCGAGGTTGAAGAACAGTTTGTATTCCGCCAGTGAACGCCCATAAAAAACCACGCGTTCCAGGTGCAATTGATCGGTTTCTTGCATATCGTAAATGTTGGATTTGAAACGGCACTAACTTCCATGAAAGCGCGCATCAAGTCCAGCCTGATGAACTGCTTGCCGGACCAAGGGTGCGTCGCGCTCCAAAAAAGCTCATCATGAACCATCAACCAGCTGGCCAATGGAGCGACGTGGCCGGCAGGAGCGTGATGAGCTGGCCGCGCAAATGGAGCAATCAAAAAAACAAAACGCGAACTGCACGGAAGGTTTTCGTGTGGTTCGCGAATTTTGCGAGGCGAATTGGAAGGTTGTATTTGCCGACTCCCTATTCGACCTGGTTCGCGACCCAAAGACGACTGGACACGCCACTTCAAAAGCGTTAGATAACACGGCTGTGAACCGAGACAGGCAACACTTTTGTTGCAGACTTACCCGTTAGCCGACATTGAACGCACTCCCGAATATGAACCCACAAACAACCACTCGGAGAACCTCGATCTCCTAACCGGACACACTCCTATGAAAGCTTATCTCGCTATCACCGGAACGCTCTTTGGCCTGATTGCAATCATGCATCTCCTGCGAAGCATCGCGGAATGGCGCCTTATGGCAACTGATCCGTGGTACTTCCTGGGCATGGCCGCACTCGGCGTCGTGGCGGCCACGCTATCCGTATGGGCGTGGTGCTTGCTCCGTTTGCAGGTCCGATCATGACTCCCGCAAAACTGCTGGCTAACTTCGGTCGAGCCAACAGCCAGAGCCGTTTCAGTTCGAATCGTGTTGGATTCCTTGTTTGCACTCATGATTTCGGCAGCCCGGCTGCCACGGCTGTGGCTCACCTCCATCCGTTTGGGCGACTTGCACGCGTGAACCTATGAAAGTTCCGATCGGCCTTTCGGTTGCTTTGCTTTTTGAAGTATGGGGAGAGGCTGTGCGTTACTTTTTCCACAGTGGTTTTACCGGGTCGCCACTCCCGAGCAGGCAGCAAGAGACCGAATGCGGATGAGTCGAATTGGTTCGCGCTATTGCCGTCCGTCATAAAGTCGAAGTGTGGGGATTGTTGCCGTACGCTGAAATCTGCGATCGACAAAACGGTTGACTGCCGACGCCACTTCGCACATCTAACTTTCATGCATTGCCTCGTGCTCGGCCTGTCCGTACTTCTGCTGGTCACTTCTCCATTATTCGCCGCAGACATCCCGCCGGCCTTCCCGGCCGAACCTGAACAGGTTTTGGAACGCACCTGTTTCCAGACCGCCCAAGCTTGGAGCGGCGCCGGCAATCTGCGTTCGGACGTCGCCATTGTTTACGGGGTTGATCCCGGCCTCCCGCAGCGCATCCAGACCTGGCGTGACCGTAGCTACCGCATCCACGTGATGACCGGCGTCTCGTGGGGCAGTTACCAGGACTACCTTTATGGCCGGTTCGACGGCGTGAATCACGAGGACGAAGCGCAGACGGAGCGCAACGGTCAGAAAATCAGTCATGGTGGCGACGTTTACTACATGTGTCCCGGCACCAACTTCGGGAAATTTCTTTCTGTCGGTGTCCAGCGCGCCCTTGATGCCGGCGCCGAGGCGATTCATCTCGAGGAGCCGGAGTTCTGGGTGCGCGGAGGTTACTCGGAAGGCTTCAAGCGCGAGTGGCGAGACTTCTACGGCGAGGATTGGCAGTCGCCGCACAGTTCGGTGGATGCTCAATGGCGCGCGTCGAAGCTCAAATACTTTCTTTACCGCCGCGCGTTGCAGCAGGTGTTCGATCACGTGCAGGCATTCAACCGCCGCACTGGTCGCACCGTCCGTTGCTACGTGCCGACGCACAGTCTGCTCAACTACGCCCACTGGCGCATCGTGAGTCCGGAATCGAGCCTGGCGCGGTTGGACGGCTGCGACGGTTACATCGCGCAGGTCTGGACCGGCACGGCGCGCACGCCGAATTTGTTCCGTGGAGAATTGCGCGAACGCACGTTTGAAACCGCGTTCCTCGAATACGGCGCCATGCAAAACCTCGTTCGCGCCACGGGCCGCACGGTCTGGTATCTGAACGATCCGGTCGAGGACAGCCCGAACCACGACTGGGAGGATTATCGTGTCAACTGGGAGTCCACTTTGGTCGCTTCACTGTTTCAGCCTGAAGTTTGGCGGTACGAGGTGGCGCCCTGGCCGGAGCGCGTCTTCGGTGGACATTATCCGAAAAAGGGCAAGCCGGCGGAGCGCGAATCGATACCGCCCACTTACGCCACGGAACTCCAGACCGTGATGAGTGCGCTCAATGACCTGAACCAGCCGCGCGGCGAGTGGGATTGCGGCACCACGGGCATCGGCGTGGTGGTGAGCGATTCGTTGATGTTCCAGCGTGGTGAACCGACTCCGAGCGATCCGCACTTGAGCCACGTTTACGGCCTCGCTCTGCCGCTGCTCAAGCGCGGCATGCCGATCACGCCGGTTCAATTGGAAAATGTCACCGTGCCGCATTACCTCGACGCCTTCCACGTGCTGTTGCTGACGTATCACGGCTTGAAGCCGCTTGGTTCCGAGGTGCATCCGCCGCTGGCGGACTGGGTCAAGCGTGGCGGCGCGCTGGTCGTGATTGACGACGATACTGATCCCTACAACCGCGTTCGCGAGTGGTGGAACAACGACGGTCGCAGTTACGCCACGCCGCGCGAACATCTGTTTGAACAGCTTGGCTTCACCGGCAACCAACGCGCGCCGGAAGGAAAACTCATCAACGTCGGCAAAGGTACCGTGCTCTGGCTGCGCGAAAACCCGGCGATGCTTGCGTCGAACCCTACGGGTGACGAACGCGTTGTTGAAACCACCAAACAGGCAGCCAAACGGGCCGGGGTGCGGTGGCGCGAGAGCAATTACCTGCTGCTGCGGCGTGGGCCGTACGTTGTCGCCGCCGGTCTCGAGGAATCCACCGGCAGCGAACCCCGGATATTGCAGGGCCGATTCATCAACTTGTTCGATCCCAAGCTGCGTGTTCGTGAGCGCATTTCTTTGTTGCCCGCATCGCGCTATTTTCTGCTCGATCTGGAGGCCACATACGCTCGTGAAACTCGCCTGGTCGCCTCCGCTTGCAAAGCGCTGCCCGCAAAGCGGGACGCCAATTCGTTTTCTTTGGTGGTCGAAGGCGTCAGCAACACGCCGGCGGTTGTGCTGCTCTCAACCTCGAAAGCCCCGCGATCCGTCGCCCTTGCCGGCCTGGCTCTCCAAGATTTCGAATACTCGTCCGGCGAGCGGTTGCTCTGGATACGTTTTCCCAACGAAGCGAAGCCGCGCGAACTCTCAGTGCGTTTTTGATCTTCGTTTGTTGAGCATCGCACCATCCCTTTGACTCATGGATATTCCAATGCTTCAAATGGACAAAATTGACATCAAACGCTTAAAGCAAGTATATCAGCAGCACTAAAGCCGTTAACCGGTATGCGGCCAGTGAATGTAAAAGGATCAAAACCGCAACGCCAAACATTGCGCTCCAATGAGAGCTGACCAAAATAAACACGCCGCGGGCGGCAAATTGAAGAGCAGCCTGGTCAAGGAATTTTTCAAGGACGGCACGTTGTGATCTGTCGGCAAATATCGCGATGGCAAAAAGGTCGGCGGGTGGAAATATTATTTGCGGAACGGTTTATTGAAGGCGGTCGGTAAATACTCCAGGGGCAAATTAATTGGCGGGTGGCAATCGTTTCGCGAGAACGGGAAGTTGATGCAGACCGGTTCGTTCGAGGACGAAAAGAAAACGGGCGGTTGGAAACGTCAGCATCCGAATGGCGCGTTGTATGACGAGGGCGAATTCTCCGCGAATATGAGAGTCGGAGAATGGCGCGTGTATGACACCAAAGGCAAACTGATCAAAACCACCCAACACAAACCAAAATAGGAGGGAACCATGAGTAAAATTCGATTATTGGTCGGCACAAAGAAGGGCGCGTTCATCCTCACCGCGGATGGCAAGCGCCAGAATTGGGATGTCAGCGGACCGCATTTCGCGGGCTGGGAGATGTATCACCTCAAAGGCTCGCCCGTTGACCCAAATCGGATCTACGCGTCGCAATCAAGTGGATGGTTCGGCCAGCAGATGCAGCGTTCGGACGACGGCGGCAAGACGTGGACGCCGGTGGGCAAACAGTTCACCTATGACGGCGTGCCCGGTACGCATCAGTGGTACGACGGCACACCGCAT
>PLJQ01000517.1 GCA_003140275.1 Limisphaerales bacterium | reverse complement strand
GGGTGGCAAGGTGCAGAGCAACCCGACGCGGGAATTCGGCCGGGCACATTGCACGATCAACGTCGCCAATAAAGATTCCGACGAGTTGTTTGCCGACGTGCCGCGCGAGACGCAAGTTTGGATGAGTCACGGCGATCAGGTGAACGGCGTAGCGGGCGACTTCTTACCGCTGGCGGCAACGGATACGTGCCCCGTGGCGGCCGTCAAACATCGCACCAAGCCACTCTACGCTTTGCAGTTTCATCCGGAGGTCACGCACACGACCGATGGCAAGACGATGCTTGCCAACTTTGTTACGAACATCTGCGGCTGCAGCGGCACCTGGCGGCTGGGCGATTTTGCCGAGCAATCGGTTCGCGAGATTCGGGCGCGAGTCGGGAAGGATCGCGTGATCTGCGGGCTGTCGGGCGGGGTGGATTCGGCAGTCGTTGCCGCGCTTTTGTATGAGGCGATTGGCTCGCAACTTTCGTGCATCCTGGTCGACACTGGGCTGTTGCGCAAGGACGAAGAACAATCGATAATCTTCGAATTCACGAAGCATTTTAAAGCGGATTTGCACGTCGTGAAGGGCGAGCATCGGTTTCTCGCAGCGCTCTCCGGGATCGTGGAGCCGCAGGAAAAGCGGCGTCGGATCGGGCATGTATTCATCGAGTGCTTCACGGCCGAGGCGGGGCGCGCCGGCCGGGCAAAATTCCTTGCGCAGGGCACGCTTTACCCCGACGTGATCGAGTCGGTGCCCATCGCCGGCAATCCCGCCGCGATGATCAAGAGCCACCACAACGTTGGCGGGCTGCCGAAGAAAATGAGGTTTCAGTTGGTTGAGCCGCTGAAAAGTCTGTTCAAAGACGAAGTGCGCCAGCTTGGACTCGAACTCGGTTTGCCCAAGGAAATAGTTTATCGTCAGCCGTTCCCCGGACCGGGTCTCGCGGTTCGTATTCTGGGCGAAGTGACGCCCGAACGCTGCGCGATTTTGCGCAATTCCGATTCCATCGTGGTGCAGGAGATGAAAAACAGCGGCTGGTATTACAAGATCTGGCAGAGTTTTGCGGTGCTGCTACCCGTCCGCAGCGTCGGCGTGATGGGCGACGAGCGCACCTACGAATACACCATCGCCATCCGCGCCGTGGAATCGCAAGATGGTATGACCGCCGATTGGGTGAAGCTGCCGTATGCGTTACTGGAAAAACTCGCCATCCGCATCATCAACGAGGTGAAAGGCGTCAACCGCGTCTGCCTCGATATCACGAGCAAACCGCCGGGGACGATTGAGTGGGAGTGAGGTCGAGGAGAAGTGCCCAATTCAAGCCGTCGCGTCAGCGTGCGCCAGAACGGATTCCTCCATGTCCAGGAGATCAGCGATTGAATTGAGAATGCCGGTCGGTTGATACGGGAATTCGGCCACGGTTTCGCGCTTCGTGGAGCCGGTCAGCACGAGATAGGCAGGGATGCCGAGTTCCGCCGCGCCACGAATGTCCGTTTCCATGGTGTCGCCGATCATGGCCGTTTCGTTGGTGCGGAGTCCCAGTCGTTTGCGCGCCATCACGAACATAAACGGGTTGGGCTTGCCCAGGCAGTAGGCTCTCTTGCCGGTGGCGCTTTCGAGCAGCGCGGCCAACGCGCCAGTTCCCGGTCGAGGCCCGGCGTCGGTTGGGCACCAAGTATCCGGATTGGTGGCGACTAATCGACTCCCGTTCGCGAGCAGTCGCATCGCTTTCTCAACGATCTCGAAATTAAAGAGCCGCCCTTCACCGACCACCACAAAATCCGGTTTGATCGAATCAAAGGCGATACCTGCTTCCTGCAATGCGACAATCAATCCGCCTTCGCCAATCACAAACGCGCTGCTGGTCGGTTGTTGGCGGACCAGGAAATCGGCCGTGCAATGAGCGGCGGTGTAGAAGTTCTTGGGCGAAACCTTTAATCCATAGTGGCCAAATTTCGCCACCAAGTCTTTCGGCGAACGTTCCGAGTTGTTGGTGAGAAATAGAAACGGCGTGCCCAATCGCTGCAGTTGCTTAATGAATTCAATGGCGCCGGGGATCATCGTTGAGCCGCGATAGATGACCCCATCCATATCAATCAAATAACCCTTTGCCATACCGGGGCCTCTAAGCAAAGCGTGTTCCAAGCCTGGCGTGAGGCAAATCCACGGTGACTCCAGACAATTTAATTGCCGCCCGCCATCCGCTTTATTCTAGCGCTTTTCTGCGCTTGATGCGAGGTAAGCAATCAAGTCCGCCAAGTCTTGCGGCATCAACGTTTTCTCAAAACCTTCCGGCATGAGCGAAAGACTGGAGCTGGTCAACTCCTTCAGGTCGTTGCGCAAAACAACTTCCTCGGTTCCACCGGCCGTTCGCAGCGTGAGGCTGTTCGGTGTTTCCGCCGCGATAACGCCGCTGATCTCGCGGTCATTTTTGGTCCGGGCCGTGTAACTGAGATAACGCGCTTCGACCGCGCGGTTCGGATCGAGGATCGAGACGAGCATCGCCGGAACGGATTTGTCGCCCACGCTGCCCAAGTCCGGTCCTATGCTGTTCCCTTCCCCTCTGAAACGGTGACAGACCGCGCAATTCTTTTGAAACAATCCCGCGCCCTTGCCAACGTCGCCCTTCAATTCGTTTACGGTCGCGAAATCCTTGATGATCTTCTGCCGGTCGGAGCTTGCGGCGGATAATAACTTTGCGGCCTGCTCGCGAATCTCGCCATTGGAATGGGTCAACAGTTTTTGCTGATGCACGGTGCCCAATTCGCCCGGAAGAATTCGTTTTTCCTCAACCGCCTCCAGTAATTTCCGGGTCCATTCGGGGCGGCTCAGAAAAATGTTCAGCACTTCAATCCGCAAAGCGGGACTCTGGCCTTTCCAGCCGCTCAACAAAGCGTCGGCAACGTGCGGGCTATTCGCACGCTTTAGCGAGTCAAGCGCAACGGATTGCAACTCGCCCTGGACCTGCGGCTGCAAAAGTATGACGAGTCGGTCGATGTCCTGTTCCTGCTGATTCAGGCTGCGACCCAAAACGCGAATGGCGAGGCGACGCTCTGTGTCGCTCGTGGTCAGATTGCCGATGATCTGGCGGGCTTCGTCGAAAACACCTTCCAACCGGTCGATTGTTTGCCTTAACTCAGCGCCGCTCCCGGACTGAAATGCTTTCAACGAACCCGCGCGCCGCTCGAACGCATCCAGACATCCCGCCAACGCCGCCAGTTGCCACGCGGGATGTTTTCCTTCAGCCGTTTGAGCTATTCGCGCAAGAATTCCAGCCAACGACTTTTCATCACTCGCCGCGACAGCGAGGCCAAACAGCTTATCGAGCAATTCCAGGGACGGAGGTCGCTGACCCGCTTCGGCCAGGAGCACATCGATCATGTTTCCGACGTGCGGCACCGCCGAGCTTATCACGGCGGTTTGCACTTCGGAATTATCGGCATCTTTCATCGCCAGTCTTGCCAGGGCACGACCCGCGCGCGGGTCATTCCATGCGCCGAGGCTGAAGGCCAGTTGATAACGAACGCGGATGGCCGGATCATCAAAGCGATTTAGCAAGGCATCCTGGAACTCTCGCAAAGCATCACCGCCCTCACGCCCAACGTTGGCCAAAATAGATTCGCTCAGTCTCACGGCATGTTCACGCACAGAGGGATGCGAATCTCTCAACGCCTTCACCAAAATTTCCGGGGTCAACGCGTCAAGTCCGTCCAACGTGCAAAGCGCCTGCAACCGGGTTTTGGGATGCGCGCTGGCAGCTACCAGCCCTTGCAGCGGTTTGACCGCTGATTTGTCAGCAGCCTGCACCAACAATCTTTGCGCCGTGTCGCGTTGCCAGCCGTTGGGACTGTCCATTGCCGCCACCAAACCCGCCGTCTTGAGTTGATCGAGTCGAGAAACTTTTCGGGGTTCGGCACCGTCAGGATAAACGCGATAAATCCGTCCCTTGTCCTAGCCAGCGCGAATATCGATCTGTTTGTCCACACCTGGCAATGCGTATTCGGGATGTTCGATCACGAGACGATACATGTCGGCGATGTATAGCGCGCCGTCTGGTCCGGTCTTGAGCATCGTGGGGCGAAACCAATTATCGCGCGACGCCAGAAACTCCCGATCTTCCTCACCGCGTGCGCGATGACTTTTGAAAGTAACGCCGTCCGGTTCGAGCACTTCGCGATGAATCAAGTTGTTGGCCGGTTCACTCATGAAAACGCTCGTGGTGAATTCCGGCCCGAACAATTCATCGCGGTAAGGCGTGGCACTGTTCGCCGAGGTCACGGTATTGACCAGGTCCGGGAAGTTGAAGCGCTGCATCGGACGACTGACGGCAAAGGCCGCGGTGTTATGCGGATAATTCGCCAGATAATGCGTGGTGGTTCTGACGGCGAGATGCGGATTGCGACTCAAGTAACGGTCGGGCAGAAAATAATGCCAGAGCCAGGTGGGATTATTGTTGCCGAACCAATTACCCCAATCATCGCGGTGGCGGCCAAATTGCGTTTGCCCTTCCACCGTCTCAAATGAGCCGTCGTCTGGTTTGAAACGCAAATCGCGACCGCGAAGATTGAAGCTCTTGCCCGTCGCCAGCGAATGAATCTCACCGCCACTCTCGCCGTTGGCGCCGTAAACCCAGTTATCCAACCCATAATCAAAACCGCTGACGCGATGTTGTTGATTGCCTTCGCGAAATCCGGTAAAAAGCAGCTTGCGAACATCCGCCTTGCCATCGCCATCGGTGTCTTCCAGGATCAACAGCTTGTCGTTCATCTCGTCCTTGGGCTTCCAGTGCGGATAGCTNNCATTTCCGGCGCGGCACTGACAATGACTCCTTTGCGCCACGGCATGACGCCGGTGGGGAAGTTGAGTCCTTCCAGAAAGACCGTCGATTTGTCATAGCGCCCGTCGCCATCGGTGTCTTCCAGAAACCGCACGATGCCACCCGGTTTGCCGTGCCCATCCACGCCGACCGGGTAATCGCCCATTTCGACCACCCAAAGCTTTCCATCCGCGCCCCATTCAAAAGCAATCGGGTCCTGGACCAACGGCTCCTGCGCGACCAGTTCAACTTTGAAACCGGGCCGCACCTCGATTTCCTTCAGTGATTCTTCCGGCGACTTTGGCGGCGGCGCGTCGAAAGCCAGCAGCGTATCGTAGCTACGTCTATCCACTTTGTCCGGCAAGCGGTCGGTCTCCTCATTTTGCACCCAGAGATGGCGCGAGTGAAACCAGACGCCGTTATCCCGGTTCGTTCCGGCGCGTACGATCGGCGGCATGGCACCGGGATCACCTTGTTTGCCCGCCCGGACTTTTCGCGGCCAACCCACCTCCCACGCCAATCCCGGCCGGTTCTTGGGAACGAACAGATTCAGTGAAAAGCTCTTGTCGTTTGAGAAAATCACATCGGCGAAACCGTCCTCATTCAAATCGACAAATCGCAATCCGGCGTCCTGCCCATTCTCATCGACGATGGACACGCCTTTCGGCAGGGCAAAGGGAAGTGCTTTCCATTGCTTCGCCTCGGGCGACCATGCGAACACCGCGTTCTGCGTTTCATTGCCCACAATCAATTCGCAACGCCCATCATTATCGACATCGCGCAACCGCACGCCGCGATCCCGGCCATTCTCGCTCGTCATGACCGGCTTCCCGCCAATCTCCAACCCAGCCATCAATGACTTGTCTTCAACCCAACTCCCTCTCTCGAAATGCCAGCCGCCTTTGACCGCGCCGTTCAACACAATCGTCGCGTGCGAATCAGCACGAACAACGCCGAATTTCACTCCGGCGTCCAGTGATCTGGCATCGTGATCGGAAACAACCAACCGCGTGGGAAAATCGGTTTCCCGCCACCTGGCTTCCTTCGGTTGCCAGAGTCGCGTTTGGCGAAGCTGCCCATTGCCAATCACCACATCCAGAAAACCGTCGTTGTCCAGATCGACGAGTCGCACTCCGTTGTCTGGGCCGTTGACGGCACGCAACGGTTGTCCAGCCAGCAGATTTTTGTTCAGCCGCTCCTGCGCTTCACGAAAATTCAGGAACTTCACGCGCCTGCCATATTTGCTGACGGCGTAATCGATCAACTCCACGATCTGATCGTTCCGAATCCAGCCGTGCGGATGAAAGATCATCGTGAACGCTCCCTGCTTGATCACCGCGACATCGAGCGCGACCTTCCAATCGGCAACCGCCACGGGATTGTCCGTGCCATGAATATTTTGCGCCTCCCAATCGCTCGGTAGCACGCACGGAAATTCCCAGCAGAGTTTTCCGATCACGTAGGGGTAAGGATAATCCTCAAGCGTGGTCACAAACGAACCCATGCTCACTTTGCTGATCGAGTTGGTAACGGCGGGCAGATATTTGCGGAATCTTTCGCGACCATCGCCATCCACCGTCAGCGTGCGTGGTAAAGACTTGTCTTTCGGCGTCGTGATGTTCATCACGGACGAATCGATGGTCAAAAACTGTCCGGCGGAATTCGTGCGATTAAACATCTCCGCGTAAAATCGCGGACTGGGACTGTTCATTGAATCGCAGCACGGCATCCGAAACGCGACCGGCTGATTTCCGGGAATTCGATTCAGCAAATCGACACACCCGTGATAAGTCTCCGCCGCCGCCGTGAAGTTGCTCCGCGCCAGTAACGGACAAGGATGCGTGAGCGTGTGGACTTCCAGCGAAAGCCCTTCTTTCAACCACGATTGCAACTGCGGCTGTTGCGGGTCGAGCGCATTGCACATGATGCTCACCGGGGCGCGTCCGTCGATCCGCTTGAGCCGTTCCAGAATCGGGCGCAGGAACGTTTCGTACTTCTGCGGTTCGCGCATGTCGTCGATCGCGAGGATGACGACTGCTTCAACGCCCGGCTCGCCAATCCATTGCGGCGTGGTCAACTTGGGAAAATTCAAGCCGACGTAAAACGGATCGCTTTCATCGAGGTAAGTCAGGCGATTCGCGTCAGCAAATGCGCTGACCATGGCCAGCAACAGAAACGCGAATGTGAAAACCCACAGAAACCAAAACGAGGACGTTCGGCGTTTCAGAGACATAGCGTGACGCCATTCAGTCCGAATCTCACCACAATCTCAAGCGCAACCTTTCCGTAATTAGAATGATTGGCAAACTGATTTTCAAACAGGAAGATCGGTAGGGCGCGTCTCTCCGAGCGCGCCGTCGTTCGGGTATAATTGTTTGCGGCGCTCGGAGAAACGCGCCTTACCTTAAGCGCAAATCTATACGGAAATTCATTTCTGCGATCACTCCAACCTACACCAGTCGTTGCAACAACTCCATTGCCGCGGCGGTAAATTCACGCGCGGCGGTTGGCGTGAACGGCGGAAAATCCAGAATCTTCGGCACTACCATCGCCGCGTACTCACGGTCTTTGTAGGCGTTGGAATCAGGCAGATAACCGATGAGGTCGTCCGTGTAACCCACCGCCAGTGTGACGGGAAAAGGCGAGCCCAGTCGAATCCTCAATCCGTAATAACTGTACAACTCCGCTCCATGAAAAAGCAGCGCCACCTCACCAAAGCGCAAGGCGCTCATCGGCGTGCTGAGGCTGCCTTTCTTCAAACTCCACTTCACCGCACTCTCAAACCACGCCTTGGCGAAACCGGCATCCACCCATTCGCCTTGAGTACACTTGGACGGGTCCTCGCGATACAAATTGAGTTGTTCCTTCAATTGCGCCGTGTCCAACGGAATTTTTACTTCCGAGTGCACAGGTGGCCGGTTAAGGTTC
>PLJQ01000295.1:10987-16419 GCA_003140275.1 Limisphaerales bacterium | reverse complement strand
CCAGCCGCAGGCAGTATTCGGGGCAGACATCGGCACAACCGCCACAGAGGATGCATTCGTCGCCATCAAATACCGGACCGACGTGACACTTCAAGCAGCGATCCGCCTGCCTCTGCGCATCGGGTCCGGGATAATCTTTTTCCACTTCGGCGATCCCGATCCGCCGATCCAATGGCAGCGTCGGCGGAGCTCGGNNCTTCTCGTAATCGGGCTTCATCCGATACTGGAGCGTGTTGTAAATCGTCACGCGCGCCTGACGCGGCTCGGCGGGCACGCGGCCCGTAAGGAATTTCGCGATGGAATTCGCCGCCTTCTTGCCTTCGGCAACCGCGGTGATAATAATCCGCGGCCCGAACGCCACGTCACCGCCCGCGAACACATCGGGCCGCGAGGTGGCCATCGTCACCGGATCGGTTTGCAGCGTTCCACGCGGCGTCACTTTCAGATTGTCCTCCGGACGAATCCAGGCAAGTTCGGCCGATTGGCCGATGGCGAGAACGACGGTATCGCAATCCACGGTCTCTTCACTGCCTTCAATGAACTGCGGATTAAACCGGCGGTTCTCGTCGAACACGCGGCTGGCCTTGAGCAGTTCGATTCCGGAGACTTTTCCATCACTACCTACGATGCGTTTGGGGCCGAAGCGTGTGTGAAGCCGGATGCCTTCCTTTTCCGCCTCCTCGATTTCCTCGTGCGCGCCAGGGATTTCGTCGAGGCTCTCCAGGCAATACATGTGGACTTCCGGCACGCCCTTGCGGATGGCTTCCCGGGCGACGTCCAACGCGAGGCGCACTGCGTCAGGCGCTTCCGGTTCGCGCGCAGTCAACTGCTCCAGGGCCGACGCGGCCTGGTGCAACGCCCCACGCAATTCGGCCTCACCCATCCCCGCAAACTTTTCCGTCTGGCGGACGACCGACCGGGCCACGTCGAAAGCGACGTTGCCGCCTCCGATGACGACGACTTTGCGGCCGAGCGAGACGCGGAAACCGAGGTTGACGTTGAGCAGAAATTCAATGGCCCGCAACACCCCGTCGAGTTGGACACCTTCAATGGTCAGTTCACGGCTTTTGTGCGCGCCGATCCCGAGGAACACGGCTTCATAGCCCTGCTTCTTAAGGTCGGAGAAGGCGAAGTCCTTCCCGAGCCGGGTGTTCAGGCGAACCTCCACGCCCAGTGACTCAATCGCCGCGATTTCCGCCTGGATGATCTCGCGCGGCAGCCGGTATTCGGGCACGCCGAGCACCAACATCCCGCCCGCCAGATTTTGCGCTTCGAATACGGTTGGGGAAAAGCCCATCAATGCCAGTTCGTGCGCGCAGGACATCCCGGCCGGTCCCGCACCGATGATCGCCACCTTGCGTGCATCACCGATGCGTTCGCGGCGCGGATCGCGCAGTTCGGGATAGACGCGGCCAAGATCGAAGTTGTCCGACTCGACGCCGAACTTTTCACAGACGAACCGTTTCAGCGCACGAATCGAAACCGGGGCATCGAGCGCGCCGCGCCGGCATTTCGCCTCGCACGGTGCGGCGCAAACGCGGCCGCAGATGGAGGCGAAAGGATTGGGCGTGCGGGCGATGATGTAGGCGTCTTCGTAGCGGCCTTCGGCAATGGCCTGGACGTAGCCACCGGAATCCGTGCGGACCGGGCAACCCTCGCGGCAGAGGACTTGCCGGGTGAAGTAATTCACATCCGGCAATTCAACTGGATAGGTTGGGGGCATGCCAGTTCCGTCGAGCGGATTACTTCTTATCGTACTTGTCGTGGACTTCCTTGATCTTGGTTTCCACAGCGGCCTTGTCTTCGGGCGTAGCCTTTGCAAGTTTCTCGTCCAACATCGCTTTCTTGCGGATGCTGGAGTCATAGGTGAGGAACTCGTAAATCTTCTTGCCTTCGGTGCTGCTGATGCCCGAACCGGGCTTATTCATCATCCGTTTGATGTAGCGCGACCACTCGTCGGGCCGCGCGTAGTCGGAGTTAATCGGGCGGCTCAATTTGTGGCATTGGGCGCACTTCGTGCTGAACACTTCGTAGTTGTCCTTGATGCCATCCGGGTATTTGGAGACATCAATCGTGGCCGGGCCTTTTTCAAACCGTTCGACCCGCGCCTTGGTTTCAGGGTCAAGTTCTTGAGCAGTAACGCGCGCCACGCCCGCCCAAGTCAGGGTGAGTGCAGCCGTGCCGAGGAGGAAGAGGGTGCATTTAGTATTCATGTTCATAGATTATATTTCATTCTGTTCAGAGTCCGTACGAAAGCTGGAGCACGAATGCATTGGACGGCAGGGCATTGGGACCTCGGCTGTGCAAGAATTCGTAGTCGCCCTCGAACAGCAATGTGTTCGAGATGTAATACACAAAGCCCACGGTAGCGCGATCCGTTTTCGTCCCCAATGCGTCATGCATCGTGTCATACCGGCTGACCAACTCGACGTTGCTAATACGCGGAATCTCCAGATTCAGTCCCGCCAGCTTGTAACCCGCCTGCACCCACCAGCCTTGCGGATGAATGGTTCCCATATCGTCGGTCTCTTGCATAGTATAAATGTACTCGCCCTTTGCTTCAAAGTAAGGACTGATGTGCAGGGCAGCATCAAGCACACCGGCCGACCATGACCGCCTCCCCGCATTGTCCCATACACCAGTCTGACCCGAAACTCCTAACTCAAGATCATAATGAGCTTGCCAAGGGTAGAACCACCCGATGCGACCGCCGCCGCTGGGATTCGCATGCCAATTCCCCGTGTCACCCACGTTACCACCTAAATCCAGATTGCCTGCGATTCCATTGGTATCGATCGAGGACGGCCCATTCACGCCATAAACGGAATAGGTAACCATCTGTCCCGATTGTCCCACGGGTATGGCCCCCCTCAACTGCACGCCCACCCCGCTGCCCGGCAGGAAATCACGCGAAAAGGGGTCATCCGGTATCTTGTTGAGCCATCCCGCTGCCCGTTCGGAATACGTGCCTAGTGGCAGCACCATATCTCCGGCTACGACCGTCACATAGTCGTTAAAGAGATAATCCAACTGGGCGAAACTCAAATCCACGTGAGTCGCGCTGCCGCCGCCAGGCTGCGAGCCATTCTGCAATGTTACATCGAAACCGGCCTCGAACAAAACGTTGTCGCTGGCCCGAAACAGGAAGATTGGCGCAAAATCAGCCAGCACAAACGAGCCGTGCTGCCCGGCGGCTTTTCCGAATTGAACTTCAGCGTCGCCAACCATCGTGAAATTGTGCATCGCGCTCATGGCTCCGCTGACGACAGGATAAGCCGATTGCACCCGGGCCACCTCTTCAGCTTTTTGAGTCGCGTTGGTGGCGACCGCGTGCGTTTCTCCCAACTGCTGCTTGAGTTGCTGGATTTGCTGCTGGTCTTGTTCGTGCGTTTTCTGGTCCTGTTCGTGCGTCTGCTCCAGTTGATCGATTCTTCGTCCTTGTTTGGTCACGAGGTCTTTCAACGAACTGAAATCCTCATCATTCACCACTGCTCCCGCACGCGGGGTCAGGGTGAATCCGATCACGCATCCGGCTGCCAAAATTCCAAGAATAAGTGAATGAATCTTCATAAGTATAAGTCCTTGGTTGTTTTAGTTGCCGCTATCTTCCTGGAGGTACTTGAGAATTAACTTCGCCTGCGCTGCGGGCAGGTTGGCCCGCACCCGCATGTGTGTCATGAGCGTTTTCCACTGTCCCGGGGTGAATTCGGTGGCATACCGTTCCGCGTGACAACGATTGCAGTGGATCGCGTACAACTCGGCACCAGTGAGTTTCTTCTTCCCGGCCTTTTTCGCCGGTTTGGCATCGGCGGCTTTGGAGTCCGCAGCTTTCGTGTCTGCTGATTTGGCGTCCTCTGCTTTGGTGTCTGCACCTGTGGCGAAGGCAATGAACGCCGCGTAGATGACCGCTGTCACCGCCACGAGGCGAACACCCTCCCGCAATCCAAGCTTGAACGAAGTGAGTCGTTTCATAATTTTCTCGAGTATGGGTTTTACTCTGCCGCTTTGGCAACTTGTAATTTTGTAACACGCGCGGAAAATGGCGACTACTTGCCGGTTGGCTTTTACTGATCGGCTATTGGCGCGGTCGGGAAGCAAGCGACCACGTTCGACGCAGAAACCGACGCGAAATCAGAACGGCAATTGCAAGCGCAGCGTCTGGCGATATTCGGTCGGCGGCATTCCAACAATGCGCTTGAACACGCTGTTAAACCTCGGGATGGAACCAAAACCCGCCGCGTAAATCACCTCGGAAATCCGCAATGACGGATTCACGAGCAGTGTCTTTGCCTTTTCCACTCTGACGCGCGAAACGTATTCGGTCAGCGTCATGCCGGTGGTCTTTTTGAACAACTTGCAGAAGTAAAACCGGCTGACATTTACGTGCTCTACCACCTGCGTCAGGGTGATGGAATCCTCGACGTGGGTTTGGACATATTGCTTGGCACTGACGACCGCGCTGGGTTCCTTGGTCGAACTTGCCAACGCCTGTCGGCTGGCGTAGTCGGCGAGATACTGCGCGAAGACATTCAGCAATTCAATGATGGCTTCAAACCGCTCCACGGTCACAACCGAAGTTTCAAAGTAAGCCTTGCGCGCCTTTTTCTCCCACTCGCCATTCTGGCCGAGCATCTTGACCACCAGTTTGAAATCGCGCTCGGTCGGCTCGCGACGGAATACCTGTCCGCTCATCAAAGAGGCAACGTGTCGCCCGCCGATGACCACCGGCACTACCACATCCGTCAAACCAGCGAAACAATTGACCTGCTGCGACGCGAGCCTGCGTCCGGCGCCGCGCTGGGCCCGCTTTTGCACCTCCAGGCACGCATCGCAACCGCTGGCAATTCCGGTGATCTGCGCGCAGAATGGATTTTCTGAGGCGCCAAAAGCCAGGCGTTTTGTCGGTTCGTCCGGCGGAACTATCTTGAGCGTCACGCCGGTGGCTTTGCGGAACGCCGCCTCGTATGACTGGATTACGGGCAGGCGTGCCAGTGCGTCGAAAACCAGAGGATTCACGACGCTCAAAATAACCGCTGTCAGGCATTCCACAAGCCTATTCCATCACTGTTATTACCGATACTGAACGAAACATGGCGCGTAGATGATGCATAAAGATTATCAGATCAGCGACCTGTTTGTATTCTTGCCGGGCAATGGTGCAATTTGCAGCGTTCCTGTTCCAATCCTCGAGGCAAAAAGTTGCGCGCCCTTTTTGGCGGACGTTAGAAATGAAAGGCAAAAAAAAATTCCTCAGATATTCAAAACAAAATCAGTTTGATATTCCATTTCTGCTTGCCGCAGTTTGACGCTGAACCTCTCGATATTTTCATCGGTTAGAAGGAGGGTTGGAGGAAAGATCCCTTCAGCAACTGAACCTTCTGTTAGGAGCTACGGTCGCGCAGCCCGTGAGTTCGCAACGCAGTCGCCTGGCT
>PLJQ01000295.1:0-10953 GCA_003140275.1 Limisphaerales bacterium | reverse complement strand
CAACAAGATTGGGGCTGGTGGACACATTTACCCCATACCGCCCCAGGCGGACAAACCCCCTCCCAATCAGGTTTTCATCGCAGTTCCAATTGGCCCAGATGGCCCCACCTACCCCCTTAAATTTTTTCACGGGTTAGGACGAGGTTGGGAGGGAACTGATTTTCTCACGGGCATTGCGAACAGTTGTTTTCCTTAAAAGTTCCAATGCAGTCGCGCGCCAAATACAAAGACCGGACCGCGATCCTGGTTGAACGCCGGGTTGCTGATGAATTGGTAGTCCAGCGACGCGTGAATCGTCTTCCAAATTTTGAAGTCATAGTAGGTTTCCAGAGTTTTTTCCCAGCCGTAATTCAAATTGCCGTCGCCGGCAAGAATGCCCGTGCCGCCGGCAGCGAAGAATTCCTGATGCACTTTGGAAATGCTATTGAGCACGCCAGCGAGGCCGAACGTGTCGTCGGGCCGCTGCCACGCTTCGCCTTTGACGCTGATGCCGGCGGTCGCCGTATAGTCAACATCACTGAACACCCATGCTTGATTCCGTCCGTCGCTCCAGCCGAGCCGTGAAAAGACGCCGATGTTCTTTGCGATTTCCTGTTCCAGGTTCAATCCGAAACCGTATTTGTAGCGGAATTCGGCAGAGGCCGTGATGTTGGCGGGCCGGGTTGAACTATTAACCGCAGCCTGATAACTACCCATGTTGGCGCGATTCAGATAGGCGAGAAACCGAATTGTCCCCGGATGCGCATTGAGGCTGTAACGGCGCTCAAATTCCGTCACCATTCCCCAAGCATCTAAAAGCGGGCCATCTTGCGCTGAATTGTCGTACGGCCATTTGAAAATCCGGTCTTCCGCGGTCAAAGAATTCGAGAAACGCGGCATTTGGAAAAATCCATAGCGCAGAGTCCATTGCGGCTGATTCAATTCCGCGGCAAGTCCGGTGGTATAACCAATCGCATCCGCCGGATAATCCCAGGCTTCATTCGCCATCAACGCCCAGTTCATAAACTGCGTGCGCGGATCGTTCGCGTAGGCATTGTTGTCAAAAATATCCTTCACGCTCATCCGTCCGAGCGTGAACGTGAGCCGGGAAATATCCTGCTTGCCCGCGAGCGTGAACTGGTCATCGGGCACGTCCTTCTGCTCGCCGCCCAAGCCTACGGTCTGGCGGATGAACAGGCGCGTGAGGGTGCCGTTGGGAACCCCGGTGCCGAGACGAAAGGCTTCGCCGTTGGGAAAACCATCCACGCCGTGAGTGTTGTTCACGCCAAATCCCTGCCACATCATGCCGTCAATGTGCGCCTCGGCTCCGCGCCACAGACGGATCCCGGCCATCAAATCCAATGAAACAGATTCGCGCGTTTCACCACCGGGCGGCAGGCTGTTCGGCCCGGAATACTTTGCTGAGAATCCGGGGTAGCCCTGCACGATGTCGGTGTTCTGCACATGCCAATTCCAACTTTGCTCATGAGTATCTTGGTTCTCGATGGTTTCCTGGGACTTCGCCGAAATCGCGAACGCAGCAAAAAAGCTCAGGTACACAAGTGTCTTCATGTCGTTTTATTTCTGTTACAATCAAGTCGCTGACGAAAGGGAGGCTGGATACCCCCATCCCCTATACTGCGTCAAATACTTTTTCGCTGGCGCGCGACGGGAAAACTGCTAAACGTCTTTGCATGAAACCGAAACACGTTCGCCCGGGGCTGGAGAAACGAGCGCTCATCGTCCGCTTGCGGAGAATCAAAGGCCAGATTGAGGCGCTTGAAAAGATGGTGGAAGCCGACACCGATTGTTCAGATGTGTTGATGCAGGTCGTCTCGGCGCGCCGGGCGCTAAAATCGTTTAGCGAGGAAATGATCCAGTCTCATCTACATGAGTGCATCGAAGGGGCCGCGAGCCAATCCGAAGGACGCCGCGAACTGCGGTCTTTGCTCACCGTGTTGAAACGATACGCCATTTAACATTCTATGCCTGTTCCAAATCAACCATCGCTCGATTTGGGTGACATTCTGAATAAAGACCAAATCATCACTGACTTGCGGGCAACGAACCGCTGGGAAGCGATTGACGAACGGATCGCCAATCGGGTCGAAACCGGCAAAATAGAACCGGAATACCGTGACGCCATCACGGCTGCCGTCAGGAAACGCGAGTCATCCATGAGCACCGGAATCGGGTTTGGCATCGGAATGCCACACGCCTCGACGGATTTGATCGGCGAGGTGGTCGGCGCTCTGGGCCGCTCGAAGCAGCGGATTAATTTTGATGGCATGGATGGACAGCCCGTCAATCTTGTCATCCTTCCGCTCGTCCCACAGGGGCAGTTTGAAAAGCATCTGCGCACCGTGGCGAACATTGCCAGGCTCCTGCACAAGGCGGATTTTCGCCGCTCCCTCGAACAGTCCCCCGAGGCCGGTACAATTCTCCAAATCATCGGGCACCAACAAATCCCTTGAGCCAAAATTATGCCGGTTAATAAAACCAATGTCCAGCGCACCGATTTGGTGCGCGATGCAGCGACACAAGAAACCGCTGAAATTTTACAACGACTGAACACCTCGCTCACAGGTTTGAGCGAAGAAGAAGCGGCGGAGCGATTGGAGGTGTTTGGCCCGAACGAAGTCGCACACGAAAGAAAGCACGAGTGGCTGCATCGACTCTGGCTCGCCGTCCGCAACCCGCTGGTGATTTTGCTGACGATTCTGGCGACGGTCTCGTATGCCACCGGCGATGTTCGTGCCGGAACCGTGATGCTGTTGATGGTCCTATTGGGCGTCTCGTTGCGTTTCGTGCAAGAGACCAAGGCCAACAACGCGGCGGCCAAACTCAAAGCGATGATCAAAGTCACCGCCACCGTCGTGCGCGAGGGTCAGGCAAAGGAAATCCCCCTCCACCAACTGGTTCCCGGTGACATCGTAAAACTCTCGGCGGGCGACATGATACCCGGCGACGTGCGGCTGATTTCGGCAAAGGACTTGTTCATCATTCAAGCGACACTCACCGGTGAATCCCTGCCGGTCGAAAAGAACGATGCCCGCGATCCACGAATAAACGTCTCGTCCATCGAGCACACAAACGTCTGCTTCCTTGGCACGAGCGTGGAAAGCGGCGCGGCTACGGCCGTCATCGTTGCGACCGGCGCGCAAACTTACTTCGGCAAAATGGCCAGCAGCCTCGCCGGCCAGCAAATCGAAACCGCCTTTGACAAAGGCGTCAAAAAATATGTCTGGTTGATGCTCTCGTTCATGCTGGTGATGGTGCCGATGGTTTTCCTCATCAACGGCCTGTTCAAACACAACTGGAAAGACGCCTTTTTCTTCGCGATGGCCGTAGCCGTCGGTCTCACGCCGGAAATGTTGCCGATGATTATTTCCGTTTGCCTTTCAAAAGGCGCGCTGGCGATGTCGAGGAAAAAAGTCATCGTCAAGAAACTCAACTCCATCCAGAACTTCGGCGCGATGGACGTGCTTTGCACGGATAAAACCGGCACCCTGACGATTGATCACGTCATCCTCGAACTGCACGTGGACGTTTTCAAAAACGAGAGTGAAGCCGTGCTCCGCGACGCCTATCTTATCAGCCATTTTCAGACCGGCCTGAAGAACGTCCTCGACCGTGCCGTGCTGAAATACAAGGAGCTGCACGGCGAACTGGGCATCGAAAAATACAAAATGGTGGATGAAATCCCGTTCGATTTTTCGCGCCGTATGATGTCTGTTGCCATCGAATGTCCCAATGGCGAGCGTCAGTTGTTGACCAAAGGCGCGCCGGAAGCCGTGTTCGCCAGATGCACGCACTTCGAGAGCGATGGAGAAACCCTGCCGATGGAGCCGATTCTCGTCGGCGACCTCGTGCAACAGGTCAACGATTTGAGCGAGGACGGCTTCCGTGTGCTCGCCGTCGCCACCAAAAAACTTGGCACGCAGACCACCTTCACCAAAGCTGACGAAAGCGAGCTGGTTTTGACCGGCTACCTCGCGTTCCTCGATCCGCCGAAAGACACGGCGTCAAAAGCGATTGAAGCGCTGCGGCAGAATGGCGTCACCGTGAAAGTCTTGACTGGTGACAACGACCTTGTCACGCGCAAGGTTTGCAGCGAAGTCGGCATCCGCGCGGAAAAGATTCTGCTTGGCAGTCAGGTTGAAAATTTGACTGACGAACAACTGTCCAAGGAAGTCGAGACGACGGACGTTTTCGCGCGCCTTTCACCCGCGCACAAAAAGCGCGTCGTGCAGGCACTCCAGCGCAACAAACATGTCGTCGGCTTCATGGGCGATGGCATCAATGACGCGCCCGCGCTCCGCGCCGCCGACGTGGGGCTTTCCGTGGACAACGCCGTAGACATCGCCAAGGAGTCCGCCGACATGATTTTGTTGGAAAAGAATCTGATGGTGCTTGAGGAAGGCGTGCTCGAAGGCCGCAAGGTGTTCGTNNGCGTGGCTGCCTTTTCTGCCGATGCAGCCGATTCAGGTTCTGTCAAACAATCTGCTTTACGATTTTTCGCAAGTGCCGATTCCGACGGACAACGTCGGCTCGGCGGTCATCTCCAAGCCGCGTCCGTGGCACATGGGTGAAATCTCCCGGTTCATCCTGTGCATCGGTCCGATCAGTTCTGTTTTCGATTACACAACCTATGCGGTGATGTGGTTTTTCTTCAAATGCAGCAACGCGGCTTTGGCCGCGCCGCCGGAACTGGCCGCGCGTTTCGCCAGCGTCACCGACCCCGACCACAGCTATGCCGCCGCGCTGTTCAGCACCGGCTGGTTCGTCGAATCGCTGATGACACAGACACTCATCGTCCACGTCATCCGCACCAACCAGATTCCGTTCATCCAATCGCGCGCGAGTTGGCAGTTGACGCTGACGACGTTTGCCATCATGGGAATCGGCGCGTGGCTGCCGTTTTCGCCCCTGGCGCAGTATTTGGGATTTGTACCGCTGCCGTGGCAGTTCTGGCCGCTGCTTGCGGTCACGCTGGTCTGTTACGTCGGGCTGACACAACTCATCAAGATGTGGCTGCTTCGGAAAAACTGGATTTAAAACCCGTCTATGGACAACGAACCCGACAACAAACCGTCGCGTACGACGCCCAAAGTCGTCGCCTTTTTGTTCGCTGGCATCGGGCTTTTCCTTCTCAATGGAAGAGCGGACTCATTGTCACCGCGTAAGGCCGGTATGCTTGCGTGGAGGCTGATTATCGCCGGGGCGGCGTTCCTTATCCTATCCACCCCATCTTTTCTGGCATTTCTTCGTGGCAAATCGGCTCCTAATTAATGTGCGGAGCCTTTGAGCTTCTTGACCAGTTCTTGTCGGAATTTATGTATTGCTTCCCCTTCGCTTTCGCTAATTTCGCTAAGCACCCTGTTGGGAAATACCCGGGTCAAGGGCGGGTAGTCAGTTCTGTTGCAACCGCGCAAGTAAGCTTCACCGCACTTCAAACCCTCTTTGGATTTCAGGAATTCTGTCAGTGCGTCTTCAACGGTGATTTGGCCCCGTTCCGGTCTGGCGTATTGGATCAAAAAATCTACCGCTTCCGACCAACGGGCTGATTCATTTTAGCGCGGCCCCGGCAAGGCTTTTAATAGTGCGCGGGAGGGGCCGGCGGCAAAATAGGCTCGTTCAAGGACCGTGTTGGTCCGGCGGTGTGGCTGGAGCCAAGACGATCAAGCCAACGGGTGCGGTGGTTTCCACTTCGCCGACACCTCCCAAGCTGTCCGACAGTTGCGCCACGGCCGAGAGTTGGTGGGTGCCCGCAGCAAAGCCGCTCACGGTAAGATCGTATCCGCCGCCAGTGCTCGGAACGGCGTCGCCCAGATAGGTCGCGCCATCGTAGAATTTGACCCAAATGAAACCACACGGACCGATGGCAATCGCGCGCAAGAGCACGGGCGTGGTCGTCAGCACCACGGACTGGTCGTAGGGTAGGCCAATGCCCACGCACTTGGCCGGCGGCAATTTCAGCTTCGTCGAGCAGCACCCGACCAGGTTCGTGTCGAGGGTGGAGAGGTAGAACTCGTTTGTCCCGGGGCACGGCGCAGTGCGTTGCACCTGCAGATTCAAGGTGCGCGTCTGACTCGGCAGCAGCAGGCCGGGGCCGCCGTAAGACGGCAGCGTGAGGTCGAGCAGCGTCGGGAGGAACGTGACGCAAGATTGGCCGGCCCCAAAGCCGACGAATTTCAGCGGCGAACCAGTGACGTTCTGGATGGTGATGGAGTAATTGTAGGTGCTGACGAGGCCCACGGTGCCGACGAAGGTGAGCGTGTTGGTGATGACGCGGTTGCAGCAGGCCGGGAGGCTGAGGCAGTCCGGGATGCTGCAATTGAGCACTGTGCCGTTGGTGAGGTAGCTGCCAACGCTGAAACAGAAATTCATCAGGGACGCCGGGCCGTTGATCAGCACCGAGAGATTGGTGCTTTGGCCGACCGCCAGAGGCGGCGACAAGAGGATGACGTTGGGCGCGAAGCTGACGTTCGTGGGGGCGTTGAACAGGGAGAGCGCGGTGAGCGGGCTGCCGTTCAGATTCGTGACGCAGAAATTGTAGGTCCATGTGCCGTCCGACAGACATTGCAAGGCGCTGCAGTCAAGATTGACACACGCACCCTGCCAGAGCTTGGTGACCGTGCCGGAGGTGATCACCTGATCAAGATTGTTCGCGTAGGAAGCGGTGATGGAGTCCAACCCCAACCCGCCGTTGCCCGTGTAGGTGAAGCAAGCCACACCGTTCGAGTCGGTGACCGTCGAATAGTTGGTGACGGAATTCGGCCCGCTGGAAATGGTGAAGGTCACCAATACGTTGGTCCGAGGCGTCACATTCGTGGCGATGGTCGCGCAGACGGTGTGCGGCGTGCCGATGTTGTTGGTGGCGTTGGAAGGGCCTAGTTGAAGGGGGCTGACAACCTGGACGCCTTCGCCACGGACGAGAACGTAGGGAATGCCGTTGCTGCCGTCGGTGGCATTGTAGGCGCCATTGGTCAGCGCGATGGCGAGCACGACGAAGCTCGATGGCCACGCGTCAAAGCCTTCGTGCGTGGAGCAGCCCCAGCCGCTCAACTCGGTATCCGTCAAGGCGGGCGCATTGGTGAACACCGGATGCGTAGCCACGATGTGGCAGGCATCGAAACAGCTGAGGTAGCCGCGGACCATGAAAGTGCCGAAGCCGGTCAAATGCGGCACCAGCATGGCGTTGGTGGTCATGGTGAAGAAGTCATCATAGAAGCAACTCATGGCGTAATAGAAACCAGTCTTCGTCGGATCGTTCACGGCGAAGGCGATGCCGCGATTGAGCGTCTTTGCGGCCCCGACATTGTTGGTGAAGTGATACGCATTGTCCACGCCCTCAATGATGGCGTTGCCGGCGGCAGCCGGCGTCCACACGGCCTTGGTGGCGTTCAGCGCCGTCATTGCCGCCAGATAATTTGACGTGACGACGTAGTTGCAAAATGGATCGCCGATGATAATGGCGCGGTATTGGTCGAAGCCGAAGCCGCTCGGCCCGCCCGTGCCCGTGCCGGGAATGCCATACCAGTTCGCTGCGGAAACGACATCCACCGCGCAACCGGGAATGGCCAGTTGAGCGGCGGCGGCCTCCAGGCTGTTGGTTCCGCCAGTCACGGTCTCATCGAGAATCAGCACGCGCGGCGGGGAATTGGTCGGGGTGGCGCGCACCAACCAGGGCTGGAACAACGCCAGGCCGATCAAAGTGGTTACGAAGGCAAAGGCGCGAATGCGAGCGACGGGCCGGGCAACGCTGGCGCGGGAAGAGTTCCACAGGATTGGGATGGTTTTCATATTGGGCATCTGATTCAGGTTGGCATCGCCGGTTCAAGGCAGTTGAACGGCGCGGTAGAAGCGGCTGGCGTCGTTCGTCACAGAATCCTTGATGATCATCACGGTGCCGTCGCCGTTGACATTCTGAAGGGTCGTCCAGGAGCCGATCGCGAGGTTGGTGCGAAATTCGATGGAGTATTGGTGGCCCAACGCGGTCGGCAGGTTGATGAGCACCGAGCGGCCGGTGACGCCCACCGAGATGACGGGCGGGCTGTGGTCAGGGTCGGTGCCGGGGGCCAACACCGTCAAATCAACGGGATCGGACGTTTCAATCTCGCCGGTATCAGGCGTGCCCGATTCCAGTTCCGCCACCGCCGAAAGCCGTTGGATGCCAGCCGGAAGATTGTTGAGAGTGAGATCGTATCCGCCGCTGGATCCCGCGACTGCATCCCCCAGATAGCTCGAGCCATCGTAGAATTTTACCCATCTCAGACTACACGGACCGATGGCAATGGCGCGCGCGAGCACCGGGGTATTGGTCAGCACCACCGATCCGTCGTAGGGCGAAATGATCTTCACGCACTTGGCCGGTGGCAGGGTTACCCTCGTTGAGCAACAGGTGATGAGGTTGGTGTCGAAGGTCGAGAGATGGAAGGTGTTCGTTCCCGGGCATGGCGCGGTTCGTTGCACCGGCAGGTTCACCGTGCGCGTCTGGCTCGGCAGCAACAAGCTCGGGCCGCCGTAAGCCGGCAGCGTAAGGTCGAGCAGCGCCGGGAGGAACGTGACGCAGGATTGATCGGCGCCAAAGCCGACAAATTTGAGCGGATTGCCGCTGACGTTCTGGATGGTGATCGAGTAGTTGTAGGTGCTGACGAGGCCCACGGTGCTGACGAAGGTAAGCGAGTTGGTGATGACGCGGTTGCAGCAGGCCGGCAGGTTGAGGCAGTCTGGAATGCTGCAATCCAGCACGCCTTCGTTGGTCGTATAGACGCCCACGTTGAAACAGACGTTGGTCAACGTGATGGGGCCGTTGATCGTCAAGGACAGATTGGTGCTTTGCCCGAGGCCCAAGGGTGGCACCAAGTTGATGACACCGGGCGTGAAGCCGACGTTCGTCGGGGCGTTGAACAGGGAGAGCGCGGTCAGCGGCAAGCCCTCCAGGTTGGTGATACAGAAATTGTAAGCCCACGTCCCGTCCGCAAGGCACTCCAGGGTCTGGCAACCGAGGTTGATACAGGCGCCCTGCCAGAGCTTGGTGACGGTGCCGGACTTCATGACGTGGTCGAATTGATCAGCGTACGCAGCGGCGATGTAATCCACCCCCAGCCCGCCGTTGCCCAGGTAGGTGAAACAGGCCACGCCATTCGCGTCGGTGACCGTGGAATAATTGGTGACGGAATTGGGCCCGCTGGAAATGGTGAAGGTCACCAGCACGTTGGTCCGCGGCACGACATTCGTGGCGATGGTCGCACAGACGGTGTGCGGGGTGCCAATGTTGTTGGTGGCGCTGGGCGGCCCGAGTTCGATTGAACTGATGACTTTGACGCCTTCACCGCGCACCAGGATGTAGGGGATGCCGTTGCTGCCGTCGGTGGCGGTGTAAGTGCCGTTGGTCAGCGCGATGGAGAGGACGACGAAGCTGGCCGGCCAGGCGTCAAAACCCTCGTGGGTCGAGTAACCCCAGTTGCTTAACTCGGCGTCGGTCAAGGGCGGAGGAGCTGTGAATATCGGATGAGTGGCAACGATGTGAACGTCGTTGAAAGAGCCGCTGCCGTAATTGCGGACCAGGAAGTTGCCGAAGCCCGTAAGCTGCGGCACCAGCGTCGCGTTGGTCGCAGGCGCAGTGTAATCGTAGTAACAACTCAAAGCATAGTAGAATCCGGTCTTCGTGGGGTCATTGGCGGCAAAGGCAATGCCGCGGTTGATCGTCTTGGCGGCCCCGTTGGTGCCGTAGGCGTGGCAGGCATTGTCCACTCCCAGCAGGATGACGTTGCCGGTGGCGGCTGGCGTCCACACAGCCTTGGTGGCGTTTAATGCCGTGAGCGCGGCTAGATAGTTTGAGGTGCTGGTGTTGCAACTGGGATCACCGATGATGATGGCGCGGTATTGATCAAACCCAAAGCCGGTCGGCCCGCCGTTGCCCGTGCCGGGAATGCCATACCAATTTGCCTCGGAGACGATGTCCACCGCGCAACCGGGAATGGCCGCCTGCGCCGCCAGCGCCTCCCAACTGTTCGTGCCAAACACGATGGTTTCATCGAGGATCAGGACGCGCGGCGGTGAATTGGTGGGAACCGCCCGGAGCGGTGCCACCGCCAGAAACACCCAGGCCAGTAGCAGTGCCACCCTAGCGAGGAGAATCAAAAAATGCCCGCGGCGCAGCAGGGCGGTGGAAGTTTGCTTTGGCACCGATAATGTGGTTTTCATGTCGTTTTCATAGGGCTTCTGGGGATCGGGTTACTTGGGAGGCAATCGGTGTGGTCAGGATCAACTCCGCCATCGCGGGAGGGATGCGTGACAACACCAAGACAGTCGAGGGGAAACGCCAACTGGGCAGAGAAAAAAGTTTTCATCAGTTCTTCTGACCATAGAATCACCGGGTTAATACCGATGCCGCCAAGATTAAAGGTTCACGATTTGAGAACCAAAAATGGTGGCGACCGGTTAATTAAACGAAGTTACCCCGCTCACAGCAAGGACTATCGCAATTTATTTTGCGCTAAGCACAGCAAGATTTGTGGCCAATGGAAGGTTTGTTCTATCGGCCTGAGCGACTGCTGGCTCTATTCCTTGGGCCTTGGCCCACGCCGCTGGCGGAATTCCTTGATCTGGGCAATTCTTGGCCACCGGCAAACGCATGAACGGCGCGGCGAACTGTTCGAGTCACCCGGCATTTTTCCGTCCGGCGTGCGCGATGTTGCCTTTTTGCAACCGCATTGTAACCGTCGCTCGCAAGGATGTTGCACCTGTATGGACACGGAGTTTTCCAATCGCCAAGGAGCCAACAACCCTTGGCGAACACCTCAAGAAGAAACGATTCTTGGCAGGAATCCGACAATCGGAAGCCGCTCTAAAACTAGGGGTTAGCAACAGGACCCTTAGCCTTTGGGAAACAGACCGAGTGTATCCGGCCTGGGCTTTCCAGCCCCGACTGACCACCTACCTGGGCTACGACCCATTCAACGAGCC
>PLJQ01000086.1 GCA_003140275.1 Limisphaerales bacterium | reverse complement strand
ATCATGTCGTCGAGCGTCTCGAAGGCAAGGTACGGGTTGATGGCGCCGCAACCGTAGCCGATGAGCAGCGAGAAGTGATGAACTTCGCGCGACTCGCCCGATTCGAGCACCAGACCGACGCGCGTGCGCGTGCCCTGGCGGATCAAGTGATGATGGAGGCCGGAAACGGCGAGCAACGCGGGAATGGGCGCGTTCTCTTTATTGATGCCGCGATCCGACAAGATCAGGATGTTGATTCCGTCTTCAATGGCGCGACTCGCCTGGACGTATAATTCGTCCATGGCCTTCTCCAACCCGACTTCGCCTTCAGAAACTTTGAACAGAATCGGCAGGGTAATCGACTTGAAGCCCGGTTGGTCCAGGTGCTTGAGCTTGGCGAATTCTTCGTTCGTCAGAATAGGCGATTTCAGTTCGATGAGGCGACAGCTCTCGGGTTCGGGCTGGAGCAGATTGCGCTCGGAGCCAATCGTCGTTTCGGCCGAGGTGACGATCTCCTCACGGATACAGTCGATGGGAGGATTGGTGACCTGGGCGAAAAGTTGCTTGAAATAATTATAGAGTGGCTGCGATTTGTCCGACAGCACTGCCAGCGGCGTGTCCGTACCCATGGAACCGACCGCTTCGACACCGTCCCGGGCCATCGGACTCAGGATGATCCGCAAGTCTTCGAACGTGTAACCAAATGCCTGCTGGCGTTGGAGGACTGTTTCGTGACTCGATTCGGGCAGGTGTTTGACTTCGGGCAGGTGTGCCAGCTCGACCATGTGTTGATCCAGCCATTGGCGGTAGGGATGTTCGGCGGCGATTGTGTTCTTGATTTCTTCGTCGGCGACGATGCGGCCTTCTTCGGTATCGACCAGAAACATCCGTCCGGGCTGGAGGCGGCCCTTGTGCAATATGCGGTCGGGCGGAATGTCGAGCACGCCGACCTCGGAAGCCATGATGACCAGGTCATCTTTTGTGACGTAATAACGCGCGGGGCGCAAGCCGTTCCGGTCAAGCACGGCGCCGATTTTCTTGCCGTCGGTGAAGGCGATGGAAGCCGGGCCGTCCCACGGTTCCATGAGGCAACTGTGGTATTCGTAAAACGCCTTCTTCTCGTTGCTCATGCTTTCGTGGTTCGCCCACGGTTCGGGAATCATCATCATGACCGCGTGTGGCAACGAGCGGCCCGCCAGCACGAGCAGTTCCAGACAATTGTCGAACATCGCCGAATCACTGCCGTTGGTGTTGACGATGGGCAGAATGTTTTTGACGTCGCCACCGAACAGTTCCGACTCGAACATCGCCTGGCGGGCGTGCATCCAATTGATGTTGCCGCGCAAGGTGTTGATTTCGCCGTTGTGGGCCACGTAGCGGTAGGGATGGCCGCGTTCCCAACTTGGAAAGGTGTTCGTGCTGAAGCGGGAATGGATCAATGCCAGCGCGCTTTCCATCGCCGGATCCTTCAGGTCGGGATAATATTGCGACAACTGTTCCGTCATCAACATGCCTTTATAGACCATCGTCTTGCAGGAAATGCTGGCGACGTACCAGTAATGACTGCCCTTGAGGCCGGAATTGCGGATGCCATTCGCGGCGCGCTTGCGAATGACATAAAGCTTTCGCTCAAACGCCATGTCGTCCTTCAAACTCGGACTGCGCCGGATGAAAACCTGCCGCATGAACGGTTCGGAAGCCCTGGCCGTGGCGCCCAGGGAGGCGTTGTTCGTGGGAACGGTGCGCCAGCCGAGCACCTCCTGCCCTTCTTCCGCGACGATGACTTCAAAAAGTTTTTCGCAATTTTTTCGCTCGGCCGGATCGGGCGGAAGGAAAACCATGCCGGCACCGTATTTGCCGGACGGAGGCAGTTTGATGCGCGCCGCCTTGCACGCCTGTTGTAAAAAGGTATGGGGCATTTGCAGCAAAATGCCGGCACCGTCGCCGGTGTTGGCTTCGCAACCGCATGCACCGCGATGGTTCAGGTTCAAAAGAACCGTCAACGCCTGCTCAACAATTTGGTGGGATTTCTTGCCTTTGACATTGACGACAAACCCGACGCCGCAGGAGTCGTGTTCGAATTGCGGATCGTAAAGACCTTGCTTGGGTGGCGGCCCGGTCGGTATCAGATTGTGGCTTTGGTTCATTTTGTCTGCTCTACCCGTCGTTCGGGAGCGCGATGTAATCATCTCAGCCTGACTTATAAAATATAAATTACGCTATTCTTTACGCAATCTGGCGAGGAGTGCAATAGTTCAAATAAGAAAAATGATGCCCGCTCCGTTGTGACCTTCGAAACCGGGCGGTGGTGTCTTGCTAAAACCCGTGTTCCGGGCGGGTTTTCAAATAATGGGCTGGAAGTGGAACAGTTGCGCGCCGTGCTCCGGAACATCCAGGTAGAGACCCGTCCGCGTCAGGTCTTCGCCGTTGCGTTGATACTGCTCGTCGCCGAGAAGGTTGGTCATTTGCCAGTTGTGTTCCGCCAAGCCGTCAATCTCCAACGGCGCGTAGCACTGGCTCGGATGAGGAGCGAGATTGACGACCACCAGGTCAAAGTCCGGCTGCGCGGATTGCCACTGGACAATGACAAAATTTTGCGCGCTGGGATTGTCCGCCCAGGCGGGTGACGGTTTGAGCAACGCGCCATTTCCTTTGCCGACCGAGGTGATTTTCAAAACATTCAATAACCGTACGTAAAACGCCGTGATGTCCGGCTGCGGCGATTCGGCAGGACGACGACCTAAATGGACGCTGATGCGTTTGGTTGCGCCCGTCAGTTGGCCTTCATGCAGCAATCGCATTCCGGGCAGGCCGAGTGTCACCAGCGCCGCCGCGCGATGTGCCGGCAATGATAGCAGCGAGGCGATACGTTGTTCGTCATGATTCTCAAGAAAGTGGACACTGGTATTGACAGATTCTGAACTGGCACCCAACAAATGACGTTGAACTTCCGCGGGTTGACGTGAAATAAGAAAGTCGTAGAGGTGCTTGTCATAGGTGTAGTCAAAACCGAGCGATTGCAGTCGCGCTTCCAAATTCCAATAGACCTCAGCCAGGAAAAGAAAATCCGGGAGCGATTGTTTGACCGAAGAAATTGCCTCAACCCAAAACTCGTTGACGGATGCTGGGACAGGGCAAGGGATGTTGGCCCAGGTTTTGGCGAAGATTTCATTGAGCAACAGCATGGCCATGTCGCAACGAACACCATCGCATCGGTGCGCAACGGATTTCAATTGTTCAAGCATGGCGGCGTGCGTGGCGGGATTGCGGTAGTCGAGTTGGGCGGTATCAGTGTAGGGCGGGAAATACGGGTCTTTGCCGTGAGCCAGCCAGCGTTGGCCGCTTTTGGTGTCCTGTGGAAAAAATCCGGGCGCTTCGGCAGGACTTTGGACAAACAATTCCGGTTTTTCCGTGACCCAGCGATGATCGAGGCCGACATGATTGGCTACAAAGTCCAGCATCAGTTTCAGACCGTGTGCGTGAAGTCTCTGACGAAAGGCTTTCAGGCCGTTGTCGCCGCCCAACGCCGGCGAAACTTGATAATCCGCGATGGCGTACGGCGATCCGGCAATATCTGCGTCTGTGCAATCCGGCAGAACTTCCTGACAGGCGCGGCGGATTTCAACTTGTGCCAGACTTTGGGCGCGACTGCGCGGGCCGGTTTGCCAGACACCCATCAGCCAAATGTGCGTGAACTCGAGACGCTTCCACTCGGTAAATTCGGACTCCGGCACGTTCGCCAGCGTGACGATCTTGCCGGTGCGCCCGGAAAGTTCACGCAACCAGCAGCGCGTGTTGATTTCGTAAAGGAGCGGATCATNNTCGTAAAGTAACGGATGGTTCATGCCATAGGTTGATTCGTGTTGCGCGTTGGGTGACGAAAACGGTCTTGCCTTCAACGGAACGCGCGTCACATTTCACGAGTTCAAAACCTTCAGCGCCTTTTTGGCGTCTGAAACGCGCATCACGAGCAACCCTTTCTTCGCGTCGGGCGGCGTGGCACAGTAGCAGTACTCGATGTTGATCTTCGCGATGGCCAGTTTGTGGGCGAGCTTGGCGAGCGAACCGGGTTTGTTGTCACCCTCCATCATGATCACGTCATCTTCCACCACCAGCGTGCCGTGTTCCTCGAAGAGAAGCAGCGCTTTGCGGTAGTCGCTCACGACCATGCGGATGACGCTGTGATCCACGGTGTCGCTCGTGGAGATGGCGTAGATGTTTATTTTGGCTTCGCTGAGGGCGTCGGCGACGCGCGCCAACATGCCGGGCCGGTTGTCGAGAAATATGGCGAGTTGTTTGATGATTTGCATAATTTTCCCTTCCCGTGAAACGTTCCAACCGCTGCCTAGCAATCTGTCGGGCTTGAT
>PLJQ01000071.1 GCA_003140275.1 Limisphaerales bacterium | reverse complement strand
TTGCCTTCGCCCAGCGCCAGCAGGTTCAGCGCCGCTTTCTTGAGCGCCGCGGTGCCGGAGTTGCCGGGCAGCAGATCGAGGCTCGATTTGACGCGCGCCTGCGTGGCCTTGAATTCCTTCTCGATGGCTTCGAGCGTGCCGCTGCTGCCGACCGCGTGCAGGCATGGCGCGCAAAGCAGCAGGCTGGCGGCGAGCAGCCAGAGGCGCGCGGCCCGGGTGCGGAGATAGAGCCAGTCCGCGAGCACGCCGCCGCCCAACATGCCGACGAGCGTTGCGCCTTGCACGAATGCCGTGGCGTTGAAGGCGGCGTCCGTGAGGGTGAGCGAAAATTTCTCGTGCAAGAAATCCGGCAGCCAGCCATAAAGCAGCCAGAGACCAAAGACGTAGGCCGGGAACACGACGCACAACAGCAGAAAGCTCGGCACCTTCACCAGTTCGGCCACGGCCACGTGAGCGCCGGTTTTTCGGGTTTCGACCTGCGCTTCCTCGCTCACGCCGCGCAGGAAGAGGAAATAGGGCAGCGCGTAAAGCAGTCCGACCGCGCCCAGTGCAAAGAACGCTTCGCGCCAGTAGCCCTGCTGCGCCATCCAACCCCCAAACCAGCTCCCGCCCACGGTGCCCGCGATCTGCGCGGTGGTGAGTGCCGCGATGGCGCGCGAGCGCAACGTCGGCGGATGGGCGTGCGCGGTGAGCGCGACGGCGGCGGGCATGTAGAGCGATTCGGAAATGCCCATCGCCGCGCGAAGCGCAAGGAGCGTGAACACGGACACGGCGAATCCCGTGGCCACGGTCACGAGGCTCCAGATTGCGAGACTGAACACGACGAGGAGACGCTTGGAAAACTTGTCGGCAATCTGCCCCGCGATGGGGCAGCCGATGCCATAGACCCAGAGGAAATTGGAGCCGGTGAGGCCGAGTTGCGTGTCCGTGAGGCCGAGGTCGGCTTTCAACAGCGGAAACATCGCGAACACCGCCTGCCGGTCGCAGTAGTTCAGGAAATTGGCACCCCACAGGAAGGCCACAAGCAGCGTGGCCTGGCGGGATTCAGCGCGTGGCGGCACGGTCAGCTTTCGAGAATGGTTTTTAGATTTACTTTCTGGGCGATGACGGCCACGCAGTCGCCTTGCTGCGTGAGGCACGGGGCGCGCATGGTGATGTGGTAACCGGCGGTCCGGGCAATAATGGGTTCGGGTCTGCGGTCGGGCCTTTCCAGGTGATGAATGAAGCCGACGGTCTGACCTCGCTTGACCTTGGCACCGAGCTCGATGCCGATTTCAAAGATGCCGGACTCCGGGGCGAGCAGGTAATCCTCACGCTGGAGCGCCTGCGTGAGAATCGTTGGCGGCTGGCCGAGACTGGCGCGAGTGCGCTCGCGGCCTTTGAGCGCGCCCACATGGATAAGCACGTTGCGCAGTCCGCTTTGCGTGAGCCGATGCACCCGGGCGGGAATGGCCTCGCCCCCGCCCATTTCGGTCGTCACGACGAGCTTGCCCTGGTTCTCCGCCTCGACAGGCAACAGACCGGTGCCGGCGATGTCCGCGTAAAGAAAGGCGAAGTCGGCGTTCCACGCGAGCATGGCGGCGAGCATGCGCTTCCGCTGGTCGCGGTCGTTGACGAGATGCATGTGCGCGCATGGGACGAACTCCATGCTGCGACCGCCGGAATGGATGTCGATCACCACGTCGGCAAGCGGGAAAAGCACGGTCGTGAGATAGTGCCCGATCTGGCTCGTTACCGTGCCCTCGGACTGGCCGGGGAAAGCGCGATTCAGATTCATACCGTCCACGGGCGAGAGTCGCGTGCCGGCCCGCGCCGCCGGAAAATTGAGCGCGGGGATGAGGAGGAGTCGTCCGTTGACCAGATCCGGCGTCAGTTCGCGCGCGAGTTTCATGATGGCGATCTGTCCCTGATACTCATCGCCATGATTGCCGCCGAGAACGAGATCAGTTGGGCCGCGTCCGCGCGCGACGACCGTGATGGGGATGAAGATATTGGCCCAACCGCCGAGGTTGTGCGAGTACGGGACTTGAAGAAAGCCCTGCTGCTTGCCGGGTTTCTCGAAATCAAGCGAGGTGGTGACCATAAGTAGATTGGGTTTAGTTCATGATTGAAACGCAGCCAGCCTCAGATTGCATGCGATTCATTTCAGTTGGTCCTTTTTGGCACCGATAATCGACGCAGAAGCTCGCGATTGCGATAAACTTGGCGAACCATTGCGTAAAGTCCATCTACATTTGCTTCGTATGGACAGACAAAGACCGGGATACCTTCGGTTTGACCAGACGTGATCAAACTTGGTAGCGGTTGCCCGTCAACCCAACGGGAGTCATGATTCTCGCACTGGGCGCGGATAAAATCCGCCAGTTGCTGCTTCTGGCCATTTGCTCTTGGAATGGGGCCAGCGACCAGGAGCAACTGAACCTGCGGAAGCTGGTGCAATAGCTCAAAGAACCATTTTACGTCGTGCTCGACCATAGCCCGGAACTTCGCTTTGTCAGTGACTTCGGCGAGCATCGGCGTAGTGGCGCGTGGTGAAATGTCAATGTGGGCAGCGATGCGGTCTCCATACGAAACCCCAAGAAGTTCCAGGCAAATTGACCACGTCTCAAACCAACACCATGCTGGCACCCCGGAAATGTGAAAGTGATTCAGCAACCGCTTCTGCCACTGCCTCGGATTCGTGATCGCATCCCAGCGACGTTCTTCGTTGAATTCTTGATCTGATGGATTCACGCCTACGGTCAAGATTCGGGCGCGCAAGACATCTCCGAAAAACGGGATTGGCCTTCCCGGAACCAGATTGCACAAATGACAATGGTTCGTCTGCTCAACTGCTTCATTGAGCCTCAATAGCCATTCATTCAGAGCCTCTGCTGGCATCCTTTACTCCCTCAAATCCTCGACAATGTTGGCTAGCCTTTTCTTCCGGCGTCATGGGTTAAGCACATCGGCTGGCATCGTAGTCCGGGAAAGGTTTTAGGCAATCGGAAACTAATTGATCTCTGAATTGCATCCACGTACTTCGGCAGGAGGGCAAAGCAGACACCTCTGCATTAACGCCGCGCTTCGTAAATCAAAAAAAGTTCGTCGCCAGTTCGCTTCTGTGATTTGAGACGGAGCCGGGCGGCATCGGCTAATTTTAGAACTCCTTCGCCGTCGGCGAGTGTCGGCGCAGTGCGGCCCCCGAAAATCCTTGGGCAAATGGTCAGGTGCAATTCGTGCACCAGGCCGGCGCGGAAAAGGGCGTCAGTCAATTCACCACCGCCTTCGCTGAGCAGGCGTTTCACATCCCACCGCTCGCGCAGCCAGGCAAGCGTTTTGCGAAAATTAATTTCTTTTGCGCCACAGATTTTTACTTCGTCGGCGAGTGTCCGAAGTTGTTTCAGCGCGCGTTCATCGGCGCGCTGGGTGGTGAGGATGACGATGGGCGAGAATCGTTTTTTGAAAATGTGCGCGTTCGGATTAATCGAGCCCGAGCCGCTGACGATGACGCGCAAATTGTATTCGGTCAGGCCGTGCCGGCGGCGAAGTTGCCGATATTTTTCTCCGCCCGGACCGAGGGTGACGCGGCCGGAATCCACGGTGCGCGCGCCGGACATGACGGCGTCAGCCGTGGCGCGGAGTTCCAGCATGTGCTCGCGGTCGCGGGGGCTGCCAAACGGAATGAACGTGCGATTTGCGAACGCGATTTTTCCGTCGGCCGTGATCGCGAAGTTCACGAAGACGAATGGTAGCGGAGAAGACTTGAACCATCGCGCCATTTTCAATTCTCCCTCATGAATCCTGACCCGGTCGCTGCGGAGTCTTTTCTGGTTTCGTTCCGTAGCCATTCAGATTGGCTGGCATCGTAGTCGGCCGAGGGTTTTAGACAAGCGTGGAAGGTTGTTCTTAGCAGGTTTAACTCGTCGGGCGACTCGTTAGGAATGTCGAGCTTGACGATCCAGACCGGATGGATCGCGAGCGAAATTCAGTTTGCAGGGTGCAATGGTTCAATAATAATACCTCGTGTCCGGGCTTGGTCCTCCCATGGCGCGCACTCTGATCTGGGTCTTCTTGCGGACGATGACGCTACCATCGGCCTGGCCAACAAGTTGGTCTGCCGTGACCGCCCAGCTCCAAAGCGGTTTGCTCTGAGTGCCCCCGCCAAAGCTACCCAGATGCCCAAGGTCACACAGAGCGGTGCCGGGGGTATCGCTGACGCGATGCGTGATGAACGCCCGGCGGCTTTCCAACTCGGAGGTCCTGGTTGGCCAAGCGGGTTCATTTTCGCCGGGGTTTGCGCTCACCGTGCCTTGTGCGTTGACGAATTTCATGGCGGGCGTGAAATTCGCCAACCACATGTAGGGCGTAAAAACATTTGCTGCTGTGGTGTCCCAACCGCCGTAATCAGTGGTGGTCTTGTCCGCAAAACTGGCCGGGTTGGCATAATTCAGCCACGTTTTCCCAACCCCGTTTGCGGTGATGGGGCAAATTTGGATGCGCGTGTTCTTGACATAAGTGCCGCGCATTGCATCCACGATGCTGCGCTTGCCCGTGGTGCCGGTGCGGTGGTAATCCGGGCTGACATCTTCGTGATAAGGGAACTTCCCGCTGAAGCATCCGCATACATGATTTGACTCAGGTATTGCTGCTTGATGTTGTTGATGCAGGAGGCGCGCATGCCGCTGTATTTGGCTCTCGCCAAGGCCGGCAGCAGCAGCCCGGCAAGAATGGCGATGATCGCAATGACCACCAGCAATTCGATGAGGGTGAAGGCGGTAAAGAGTGCAGTGCGTTCGGTTTCAACCGCACCATGAACTTGCTTTTGTTTGGACAACTCCATACGCAAACTGAAGGCAACCCCGGTCTGTGAATGACAGGATGCTTCGCACTTCAACGCCTCCATGTCAATGTCGCGATGAATCTGGCACACTCTCCACCGCGCCACGCGGGGATTTCTTCCGCGCGACTGGAACGCAGCCTTCAGGCTGCCGCACAGTGGAAGCTGTTGCCGCCTCGAGAATGAAGGCCGGGATCCTGGAGTTGCGGCCATGTTCCGTTGTGACATGATCACGTGCATGACCATTACTAAAACGCCTCCAAATATGAAACCCATCATTCTGCTTATCTCTACTTCTTTGCTATTTGCCGGTGCCGTCTTCGCCGATGAAAACCTCGATGCGCTCAAACGCGACGTCGAAGCGTTGAAAAAGAGAGTCACGGGGTTGGAGGAGGACAATAGCAAACTCAAAAAACAAATCGATGTCGAACGGCTGATCGTGAGGAAGGAATTGATCGTGTCCGACACCGGCCAGCCTTGGGAAAAGGGATTTGAAGCGCATCAAATTCCCCGGGGCATCTACGCGCGTCCGGTTGGGGAGGGCGTCGGCGGCCTTTGGGTCCGCAGCCGGCTGATCAAGGGAGAGATTGACGATCCATTCGACGACCGTTTTCACGCCCTCGAGCGGGACGGCAGCCTGCGCCGCGCGCCCGGCCATATCTCATGGAACGTCTGGATCGATGGCGCGTGGCGACAAATGGCGATCATCCAGGGCGAGGGCCTTGAGCCATCCGAAATACCGCTCAAAGAGTGGACGGGTGGAAGCCATCCCGGACGGCTTCGCTTTCAAACCTACCGGCCACGGCACCACGAGCCGCTGACCGATGCGCTGATCGGACAGGGGATGATGTCCCTCGGTGGCGGCGGCTTTGGCGGGGGCGGATTGCCTTATCCCAAGGAAGTTCTCCAACTTTGGGGAGGCGAAATACTTCAAGCGACGATTCCGACCCCCGCTGCTCCCACGGTGGTAAGCGACGATGGCACGGGTGAACATCAGTATGCGATCATTGCCGTGGGCGTCCAAGGTCGTCGCACGGTTGCTTCACCCGCCACGAAAGCCAAAGGACTCGCGCGACTCCGCTGGAAAAGTGTTAAAGGCGCCGATGCCTATGTCGTCGTTCGCGACGAGAAAGAAATTGCCGGCCCATTGCGTGTCGAGGGATCACATAAGGAATGGACGGACAAAGCAGTGCGATGAGTTGGCGGGTGCAACGCAATTGATTTGAAGCGAAGAACCCCGCATCTGTTGTAGTGATAATGGGGCTTGACCGCCCGCTTTCATGCATGTAACGTCAACTCATGCCCGGAAAATCTCCTGGAAATTCTTCCCTCTACATCGCTATGAAGAATACTGTTCTCATCCTCCTGACTTTGACTCTTGGATTTGGTACCGGATGGTCAGTTAGTGGTGTGGGCATCAGCGTGGCTCCACGAAAGAAAGCGAGCAGACAGCGCAGCAGGCCGCGAACACGAGAGAGCTTGCGAGACTTTATCCAGACCAAACAGTTCTGCACGCCTTGAAAGACATGCGGGTGCTCACTTTGTTGGGTAGTAATGACGTTGCGACGGCCTAGCGTCTATTGATCCAGGATTTGGATAATCACGTCTCTACCCTTTCTGGACTGAGCAGTGAGATTCAGTTAAGCGATTTCAACGCCCACGCCCTGATAGATGCAAAGGCGTTTCTTCAGCAGGCCAAGCGATGACAAGCAAGTAGTCTGACAAAATCGGTCGAACAAGGTCCCATCCTGCGCTTAAATTCGTTCAAAATAACGGATGCGTTCCCAATCCGTGACCGCGTCGCTAAAGGCTTGCGCTTCCAACCGCGCCGTGTGGACGTAGAAATCGACCACGTCATCGCCCAGCGCTGCCCTCGCCACTCGACTGCGATCTAAAAGCTCGGTCGCATCCCGCAGTGACTTCGGCAGACTTTTTAGCTTGGGATCAATATAGGCGTTCCCCTCATAGACTTCGCCGCAATCCAGTCCTTCCGCCACCCCCGCCATGCCGGCAACCAATGTCGCGGCAAACGCCAGATAGGGATTTGCGTCGGCACCCGGCATGCGGTTCTCGATGCGAAATGAATTACCGTGCCCGACGACGCGAAAGCCCACCGTGCGATTGTCATGCGCCCAGGCCATCTTGGTCGGCGCCCAACTGGCCGATTGGTAGCGCTTGTAGGCGTTGATCGTCGGCGCAAAGAAATAACAAAGCTCCGGCGAATATTTCATCAGCCCGCCAAGAAACTGGCGATAGAATTTCGATCCGCCGCCGCGTTTGGCGTCCCAGAAAAGATTTTTGCCGCCCTGCCAGATGCTGACGTGGATGTGGCAACTGTTGCCGGCGTCGTGCGCGGAATACTTGGGCATGAACGTCACGGCCTTGCCGTGTTGCTGGGCGATTTCCTTCACGCCGTGCTTGAAGACCACGTGCATGTCAGCCATCGTTAGCGGCTGATCGTAAATGAAATTGATCTCGTGCTGACCGCGTCCCCACTCGCCCTTGCTCGATTCCACCGGCACTCGGGCCATCGCCATTTGATTGCGAACCGCGCGCATGATCGGCTCATCCTGCGTCGGCTGCTGGATGTGATAATCAATCCGATAATCACTTGAGGGCGGCAGGGTTTGATAATTCGAAGCAAAAGCGTCGTGATAGGATGTGTTGAAGAGGAAAAACTCCAGTTCGCCGGCGATGTAACAAGTGAGTTTTCGTTTTGAAATGGTGTCAAGTTGCCGTCGCAGAACTGAACGCGGCGCTTCGGCGACGAACTTGCCGTCGTGATGAAGGAAATCGCACAAGACCAGCGCGGTGCCTGGTTGCCAGGGGAGCACGCGCAACGTGGCCAGGTCGGGTCGAATCTCGTAATCGCCGAAGCCCTTGTCCCAGTTGGCCAGCTTGAAACCGTCCATCGGGTCCATCTCGATATTGACCGTTAGTAGATAATTACAACCGTGCGTGCTGTTTTTCACGATCTGGTCGAGAAAGAACTTGCCGGTGAAACGTTTGCCCACCAGCCGGCCAAAGACATCGGGGCAGGCAACGATCACCGTGTCAATCGCGCCGCTTTTGATTTTGGCTTTGAGGGACTGAACATTCATAGGATTCACTCCGCAACGTAAACGTTTTTGAGTTCCGTGTAACCTTCCATCGCATTCATGCCCAGGTCGCGCCCGATCCCGCTTTGTTTGTAACCACCGAACGGGGCTTCGACGTGGACGCTCGAATGACTGTTGATGCTGAGCACGCCGCTTTCGACCAGGCGTGAAACCCGGAGCGCGCGCCGCAGGTTATTCGTCCAGATTGACCCGCTTAAACCATAGGGCGAATCATTGACTTCGTCGATCATCGCCGCTTCATCGTCGAAAGGACGCAGGCAAACCAACGGACCAAAAACCTCCTCGCGCCAGACCCGGTCGTGCGGTTCGACCTCCAGCAACACCGTAGGTTCGAGGTAAAACCCCTTGGGCGACGGACGATTGCCGCCGGCAGCGATTTTGCGACCCGCCGCTTTCGCTTCGTGAATGAATTGTTCGGCTACATCTCGCTGGCTCGCCGATACCAGCGGGCCGATTTGCGTTTCCGCTTTCGACGGTTCGCCGACCTTGAGTTTTTTCGTCGTCGCAATGAATAGCTCGACAAAGTTGTCGAATATCGTCCGCTCGATAAACATCCGGCTCCGCGCGCAACAATCCTGACCCGTGTTGGCAAACACGCTCATTGGCGATTCCGCCGCCGCGCGTTGCCAATCCGCGTCGGCGAACACAATGTTTGGCGACTTGCCGCCCAGTTCCGACGACACGCGTTTCAAATCCCGCGCGGCCAGTTCCATCAATCGCGCGCCGACGGCTGTTGAGCCGGTAAAAGAAATTTTACGCACGCGCGGATGTTGCACCAGGGCGTCTCCGATTTCGCCGCCGGAGCCGGTTAACACCTGCAACACGCCTGCCGGCAGTCCCGCTTCGTGCGCGAGTTGGCCGAGTAAAATGGCGGTCAGCGGGGACTGGGAGGCCGGCTTGAGCACGACACAATTGCCGGCGGCGAGTGCAGGCGCGGCTTTCCAGCAGGCAATTGGAAATGGAAAATTCCAGGGCACAATCGCGGCGACCACTCCCATCGGCTGGCGCAAAGTGAAATCAAATCCGCCGCGCGCCACCGGGATCGTTTGGCCGTAAAACTTTGTGATCGCTCCGGCGTAAAATTCAAACACGCGTGCGCCGAGCATTACTTCGTCGCGTGCGTCGCTGATCGGTTTGCCGATATTGTGACATTCGAGCTGCGCCAGTCGCTCGCAGTTTTCCCGCAGGCGACGCGCCACGTTGAACAGAATCTCGGAGCGTTTTCCCGGCGGCAAATCCCGCCAACCTTTGAGGAAAGCCTGGTGCGCGCCTGCGATGGCGTTGTTAAGATCGTTAACGCTCGCCGCGGCAACGTCCGTGAAAACGGTCTCCGTTGCGGGATCGACCAGGGTGAGGCGTTTGCCGGTTGAACTGTTTTTCAGTTCGCCATTGATAAAAAGTTGCGTGGGGAATTCGTTCATAATGCAGCCAGATACAGAGCGCGCAAGTCCGCAGCGGTGACGGGGACGGGATTGGTGCGATGACAAGGGTCTTGGAAGGCCTGTTCGGTCAGAGCCTCCAGCAGCGTTTCGCTGACGCCGTAGGCGCGCAGGCCCAAGTGTAAACCAAGATCAATGATGAATTGGCGGATGAAGTTGATCGTGACTAGATCGGCCTCGGCGTCCGTAGCTTTGACAACATCCAAATCGCAGGCGAGTCCGACGCGCCGGTACAATCCTGGTTTCCGCTCCGCATTCAATTCCATTACGAACGGCAGACACAACGCATTGGCGGTGCCATGATGCAGGCCGCAGAGCGTGGAGAGCGGATGCGCCAGCGAATGCGTGGTGCCGAGGTCTTTTTGAAACGCCACTGCTCCCATCGCCGCCGCCATGAGCATTTTTCCACGCGCGTCGAGATCGTTGCCGTCGTGGTAAGCGTGGGGCAGGGCGTCCACTGTCAAATGAATTCCCTCCAGCGCGATGCCGTCGCACATCGGATGAAACACGGGGCAGGTGAACGATTCGATGCAATGCGTCAAAGCATCAATGCCGGTCGCCGCCGTCAACCTGGGTGGCAATCCGCGAGTCAGTTCCGCATCCAGAATGACCAGTTTCGCCAGTAATGCCGGATGAAATAGAACCGCTTTCCGTTTGGTGGCGGGCAGCGTGATGACCGAACTGCGACCGACTTCGCTGCCCGTGCCCGCCGTCGTGGGAATGCAAACGCAGGGCGCGAGATTGCTCCAATCGTCCTGGTAATTAAATTTGTCGAGTTGCAAATCGGGTCGTTTGATCAACAGACGGATCGCCTTCCCCACGTCCAGTGCGCTGCCACCACCGAACGCAATCACGCCATCGCAACGCCCGTCGCGATACGCCGCCGCGCCTTCTACCACGTCGTTCTCCACGGGGTTCGGGTGGACGCCGCTGTAGAGATACCAAGCGTGGCCCTGCGTCTTCTCGCCCAACGCCTGCTTCAGCAGATTGAATGCTTCGGTCTTGACGACGCCGGGATCGGTGACGACCAATGGCCGATTGACGTTCATCTGGCGAAGACGCGCCGTAAGTTCTGCGATGGAGCCGGCGCCAAACAGGGTGGTGGTGGGAAAGGAAAAAGTGGTGATTGGTTGGTTCATGGAATGAAATGGTTCACAAAATTTTCCAGCACTTTCGCGGCATGAGGCGCGGGTTGCAGCGAAGCGAGCCGTTGATCAAGATCGAAATTAACTTTTGTTCGCCACGTTTCGCGCCGCCCGCTCCAGATAAACCGCAGCGTATCGGGATCGGTCTCCGGATGAAATTGGACGCCCATCAACAAACCGTTGTGATGAAAGGCCTGCACTTGAGTAAAACTACCGGTGGCCAGCAACTCGCATTGAGGCGGCAACGTCAACACTGCGTCCGCGTGACTGTTGAGCACATCAAATCGTTTTGGAAAACCGGCGAACAAGGGAAAATTCAAACCGGTGGCAGTCAGTTCCACCGGCGTGTTGCCCAGTTCCAACCCCTGCGGATGCCGTCCAACTTGGCCGCCCAGCGCGCGACCCAAAACCTGATGCCCATAACAAACTCCCAGAACCGGAATCTTCCGATCGCCACATTCTTGGATCAGACTGCAAAGCTTTTCATTCACCGGATCGTCATTCCACGCGTCGCGCGGCGAGCCGCTGATGATGATGCCATCCGTCTCGTTGTGGACGACGTCCATGAAGTCGTCCTCGGCATCGACGACGGCCTGGGAAACGCCCGGCAGCTGCTTGAACCAGCGAATAAACCAGTTGCCGACATCGCAGGAAGGATTGTCCTTCGAGTAAGCATCCGACCATTTGACTGCGTTGATCAGAAGCACCCGTTTGGGCTTCAAACTGGTTTTTCGGTCGGCAACCACGGGTGCTGAATCTTTCAAGGTTGCTCGAAGAAGTCGAGTGAAAACGGCTTTTACCGAGGTTGATTTCCTGCGGCAGCTTCTCCAACGGAGGACATTACCATTTTCAGCCGTTCAAGTCATGGTTTCTCCGGCTTAACCACCGAAATGACCAAGGCATCCAGCTTCAGATATTTTTTTGCGACAGCTTTGATTTGCTCGAGGGTGACGGCTTCGTATTTGGCGTCTTCGTTGTCGCTGTTGGCGTAGCCGAGACCGTAGAGTTCATCGAGCGCAGTGGTCATGGCGAGTCCGCCCAAGTCCTGCCGGGCGATTTTTTTCTGGCCGATGATCTTGGCTTTGGAGCGGTTGAGTTCCTCCTCGGTCAAGCCTTCGGCGCGCAACAACTCCGCTTCCTTCAACAACTCCTGTTCAACCTGCCCGACTTTGGCCGGCTCGGTGCCGACGTAGAAGGCGAAATAGCCGGGGGCAAGCCCGACAAAGTTCTGAGCGCCGACGTAATACGCCAGGCCAAGTTTTTCGCGGATACGGAGGAATAATCGCGAACCGAGGTCGCTGCAGGCTTCCTGCAGCAGTTCAAGCGCGTAGCGGTCGGAATCGTGGAGCGTCGCGCCAGGAAAACCGATCAGCAACACCGCCTGTTTCTTGTCGCGGGTTTCGCCGACGCGTTTGATTTTCTTGAGCGGCTGGCTCTTTGGCAATTCAGCCAGCACCTCGCCGCCTTTTTTCCATTTGGCAAACACTTTTTCGACGGCGGTTTTGACTTCGCTGGTTTTGACATCGCCGTAAATCGCGAGCACACAGTTGTTGGGCGTAACCATTTTACTGTGGAACGCACGAAGGTTGTTCACATGAATTTTTTGGACGCTTTTTTCTGTGCCGAGCGCGTCGAGTCCGTAGCCGGCGTCGCCGAAAAGGGCGCGGCGCATCGCTTTGGCGGCGCTTTGAAGCAATTGATCGCGCTGCGCTTTGATGCCGGCCAATTGAATTTGCCGCTCGCGTTCGAGCGCGGGCGCGGGAAAGGTCGGGTTCAACAACACGTCGGCCAGGAGATTTAGGCCGGTGATAAAATCATCGCTCAAAATTTCTGCGTTCACGCCAAAGCTGTTATTGCCGCCGTAACTGTCGATGCTGCCGCCCAGAGTTTCGATTTCCGTGGCGATGTCCTCCGCCGACCGGGTCTTGGTGCCTTTGAGCAGCAACTTGCCAGTCAACTGGGTCAGGCCATTGTTCGCCGGGACTTCGGCCAGCACGCCGCCTTTGAAGACGGCGCGAAATTCCACGAACGGGAGGCGATGATTCTCCTTGACGAGCAATCGTAGTCCGTTGGGCAGTTCGATTTTTTTGATCGCGCACTCAGTGGATTGTTCAGCGGCTTCAGTATGTTTGGGCGCGGTGCCGGCGGGCAACAGAGCGTAGAGTGTGCGGTTTTCCGTGGTGAGGTATTCACGGGCGACCCGCTGGAGATCGGCGGGCGTGAGCCGTTTCACGGCGGCGAGGTACCGTTCCGAAAAGTTCAGGTCACTCGCCGCCAGCCAATTGCCGCCGAGGTCCTGCGCCTGTCCGGCCATGGTTTTGCGGGTGGCCAGCGTGCCGGCGGTAAATTGTTTGACCGCTTTGGAGAGTTCCCCGGTGGAGACCGGTTTCTCCTTCATCTTTTCAACCTCCGCCAGCACGGCGTTGCGCGCGGCGGTGAATTTGTCCGCATCAACGACGGCGCTCAGGCCGAACAGACCGGAAGCGCCAGGGTTGTAGGTCCAGGCATCAACCGAATTAACGAGGCCCTGTTTCTCGCGCACTTGCCGGTAAAGACGCGCACTGCGGCCGTTGCCGAGCAATGTTGCCAGCACGTCGAGCGCGGGAATGTCGCGATGACGAATATCCGGAATGTGCCAGCTAAAATGGAAGTGGCCGAGTTCGATGGGCGCTTCCTCGATGACTTCGCGGGGCGCGGTTTGTTTCGGTTCTTCGGGAAGAACGGCCGGTGGAAGCGACCTGGCTTTGGTCTTTTCGTAGGCCTTTTTGATCTGCGCGACAACTCCGTTCGTTTTTATGTCGCCGGCGACGATGTAGAAGATGTTGTTGGGAACATATTTTTCCCGGTAATAGGCAAGGATGTCGTCTGGTTTCAGTTCGTTGTAAATGTCCGGGTAGCCGATGACGGTAAAGCGGTACGGACTTTTAGTGTAAGCGGTTTCGAACAGCCGGCGGCTGGATCGGCGGCCGGGATCATCCAGGTTCATGTCCATCTCGCGGAGGATGACTTGTTTTTCCTTGGCCATTTCCTCGGCGGGCAGGGTGGCGTTCTGCATGATGTCGCAAAGAATATCGATGGCGACCTTTGCGCCGGTGTTTGGCACGTCGATGTGATAAACCGTCCGGTCGAACGACGTGTAAGCGTTCATGTATCCGCCGGCGTCCTGCACTTCCTGGTCGATGCGTCCCGCGCCGCGTGTCGTCGTGCCTTTGAAGAGCATGTGTTCGAGGACGTGCGACATGCCCGCTCCCAACCATTTGCCTTCGTTGACGCTGCCGGCGTTGCACCAGGCTTGCGCGGAAACCACCGGCGCGCTGTGGTCTTCCCGCACGATGATGGCGAGGCCGTTGTCGAGTGTGGTTATGCGCACGCCGGGCGGCGTTGCCGGGATAGGAGTGTTGGAATCGGCAGCTTTCAGAGCAGAGGCAATCATAAGAATTAAATCAGATCGGGTTGAAAACCGAAACGCTTTTATGCGTCAAGAAATCGTCCTAAACAGGCTTGCGGTCAGAGATGGGCGACGGTCTATCGACCGGTTCAGGCGCAGAATGTTTCTTGGACGGCAAAAAGGGCTGGCGAAAAACTTCGGCGAAATCGTAACCGCCTTTGAAATCCGCCCGGCTGTCCTGCTCGGTTTTTGCCAGTAATCCGCTTTCCACCATATTGAAAACAAGCTCGCCGAAATCTTCGCAGGTGCGCACACCCCATTCGTCCAGTACGGTGAGCGTCATGGGGCCGAACTCGGCCAACGCGTATTCGCGTATGCCGGCGAGCAGCGTCTGTCCGGTAACGTGCTGGACTTCGCCCTTGGGAACTTTGCCGGATTTCTTCTGAGTGTAGTCCAAAGCTTCGCGCAGGAAGTGATAAGCATCGCGATGATAACGCGGATCCCTGTCGATAATTTTTTCCAGGACTTCCTCGAAGGTGGTGACTTGCATGAGTTTTAAGGTTGAACGTGCTGGCTTGATGCAGATGGCGGGTGGGCGGTGCGATAAGTTTTCACAGCCCAGCCAGTCAATAGCAGGCCGATCACAACGCAGAGAACCATTTGTTCGTGTTTGGTCAAAAGCATCACGCGCAGATACTACGACAAATGTGACCTGATGGCAATCTTCAGGAACAAGGCGCGAATAGCAGTCGATCGGGCCGGAATCAAGATGTTCCCGTGCCCGCTGCCGTGCGTAGTGCGCCCAAAGGGTCCCAAGACTGGTGCTGAGGGATGATTTCTACACGGTGTCGCTTCCGACCATTCCCCCCAACTCAGATTTTCCGCCTCAGGCATCTTTGGTCTTGCGGTCGAACTGCTTCCATCGACACTCCAACGAGAAGTGTTTTTCTACGTGTCGAAATATATGGGAAAACTGGAGGCCGAACAAGGGTGCGAGTGTCCGGGCCGGTTTTTGGGAGTGGTGAATCCGAAAAACATTCCGATGGGTCAGCGCAAAATGATTCCTTGCACGGGCAGACAAGCAGCGCAACTGATGCGTTTCATGCGGCGTTACGTCTATGCGGTCACGCAACGCAAGTATCGGTTCAATCGCTGGTCAATGAGTTGCATGTGCCGTGCGGATTACTGGCTGGAGCGATTACCGGATCTGGTGGGTCTGTCTGTGACCCTAGAAGCATTCCCCGTGGCCGCCGTCGTTATCCCAGCGGCCACAGCGGAGCCTGATTATGCGATTTAGGAAAATCCAGCCGTGCCGATTTTCAAGGGCACGGCGAATGATTCTCCTTGTTCTTGGGCAGAAGGTTGGGTTGACAGGAATCTGCTTTCATCGGTTAAGACCCAATTGGAAAGTATTGCAAAATATAAATCTAAACGGGAACCCTTAACATCGGATTCGCAAAAAAGCGAGCCGGAAATGATTACCGGCTCGGCGGCGGAAGTGGGGAACGCGCGACGCAGGTTGTTACGGCTGCTCATCATTTATAACCGACCGGAATTGGGCTGACTTCCTTATGTTTTCAACAGCCCAAAGCGGTTGAAGATTTGAATCCGAAAGAATCTTTTCACCGCGCGAGTGTAAGCGGGTCCGGGGGATTTCAAAGTTCAAAGTGCAATAAGCCGCGTCAACGCAAACAGTCTTAAAATCACAATTGCCGGTCAACTTCCAATCGCACTCGATGACGATTGGGAGGTGGATTTAGCTTCCGTATAGGCTCACTGAGCACGTCTGATTGATTATATCACGCATCTGCAGGAGGTGGCAGAACCGTTGCGACGAAGAAATGACGGGACGTTTATCATTGCATCTGAAGAATGTAGAAGCATTGCGGGACATTGAGATTCACCGCGTTGGTCGCGGTGATGGTGAAATTTCCGCTCGCGTTAGCATCGGGCTCGCCATCCAGAGTGTCCCCCATCGTGAACACCCCTACGGGAATGAGCGCCACGCCTTGCGCGTCGGCTTGATGAATGCCGACGAGCAACGCTAACACTGTGGGAAAAAAAGAGAGTTTAGTTTTCACAGCTTGGATTGTTTGTGGGTTTTCTGATCTGGGATTTCCCATTTGGTTTCTTGCCCACGACCCGCGTGGGGGCTTTTTCTTGATTTTCTTCATGCTCCACAGATTGGCAAGTCCCTTTTCCAGTCCGCCATTCGTTTTTCTCTGGCAACAGGAGCGCTTCGTTGACATTTGTGCCTTTCCGCGCGCTTTTCCACCCAATGCGAAGACACCTCCTCCGTAGTTTCCGGTGTTTTGACACGTTCGGCCTTCATCCTGATAACACCGTTGCCAATCGTAGCCGCTCAATTGCCTTCAGGATGTCCCGGAACAACTCTCGCGGAACCGCCACCTCCGCCATCTGGAAGACTATCTTTCCGGAATGGCGCACGACCTTCGCCCCGATCTTGATCAATTTCTCTCGCAGCGGCGTCAACTTCCAGTGACGGACCGCCTGGGGCAGCACCGCCTGCCGCAGGAAGTTGCCCAGGTTGTAGGCCAGCACGAACAGTTGCAGCCGCACCTGGTTGTCCACAAAATCGTGACAGGACAGGCGGGTCCATTTGACGGCGTTCTTGCCTTGTCGCCGCAATAAACGATGCGGGTGTCGAGAAGAGGCGATGATTTTAACCGGGGAGAAGCGGTAGTTGGTTTTGTAGCGGCCTTTTTCGCCATGCGTGGAGCGTAGGAAATCTGTTGAGTCGTGTCTAAGCCAGCCAAGTCATATTTGCGCCAGCCCCTCCGCGACGAGAGCGGCGTTTGGGTTCGGAGCCTCTACAGCGGAGAATTCAACGCCGCTTTGGTCGCGCCATTCAGTTCTTTGGGGTGACGAAACTTGGTTGTTGGAATGGAGCGATGGCTTGGGCGTACGGAGCAGTGCTCGCGCAGTTCGGTCGCATGGGTATTCTGCCGTAGATCGTGGCAACGCGTTTGTCACGGTGTTTGATGAAAATTGGGAACTTCACTTTTAGAGTTACAGATTCAGGCACTTCTTGTGTCCGAACTGTGTCCGAAAAACCAAAATCCTCGTTTTGCTGAGGAAAATTGGTGCGCGCTGCAGGTTTCGAACCTGCGACCCCTACCGTGTGAAGGTAATGCTCTACCACTGAGCTAAGCGCGCCGCCGGCCAGAAACTAGCGGAGCGTCGGAACATTTCAAGAATTTCTTCAATTGCTCCCGGTCGGGTTGCATCCGCCACTAAAAGCGTGTCCGAACATTCCCTGGTACGGCAGCAGTCAAGGTGACGAGGCGGAATCTTCTCAGGCAAAGACTGCTGATCCGCCTGACGTCATCGGGCGAACACGATTCTGAGGAATGATTGCTTGGCGATGCCGTGTCGCCTTGTTTAACTGGTATCGTTGAACTCGTTGACATCATCCATCGAAAGCGGGGAGACGGGCAGCCCGTGGTTGTTTCTCGGTTTGTTCATCGTCGCGTCGTTCTTGATGATCTGGCGTCTGGAGCACATGACGGAGAAGGGAGTGGAAGGCACGGTGCTCGGCACGCTGGTCATGCCGTACTGTTCGGGCCTGCCCAATCTCGTTTTTGTTTTCGTGCTCGCGAGCAAAGGCGGCGACGGCAAGGAAGTGATGACCAACTGCCTCGTCAACAATGTCACCAATATGACTTTCCTGATCGGACTGCCGGCCATTTTCTGGGGCATGAGGATTCTGCCCGCACGAAAAGGAAAACAGAAAAAAAAGCGGGACCAGAACCATCGCATCAACCGCCTCTCGCTCTTGTTGACGTTGACGGCGGTTTTGTTTTTTACCGGAGCCGTGTGGGCTTTGGCCGGGGATGGCAAACTGGATTCCGGCGACGGCCTGGTGTTGGTCGGCCTCTTTCTTTTCTGGCAATGCTTCCATGTTTTCGACGTGTTAAAAAACAATGTCCGGCAGAACAAATCGTTCCACTGGATTCTGCTGCTGGATTTGATCCTGCTGGCCATCGGCGCTTACGGCATCTACGTCAGCGTGGACTGGCTGGTGGACTGGATTTCGCACATTCAAAGCGGGTTCATCAGCGCCAAGCATCTCGGTTGGTTGAGCGGCTGGTTGATGGTGCTTCCGAACGGCCTGCTGGCGCTTTACTACGGCTGGCGAAAACGATCGGAGGTCGTTTACACTTCCCAGGTGGGCGATGGACACATCTGTATTCCGCTGTGCGTCGGGATTTTCGCGATGCATCGGACGATCACCGTGCCGGGATTCTTTCAAACCGGGATGTTGATTCTGGTGTCGGCGACGCTGGCCCACTTTTTCTTCGTGGCCACCCTCGGCCAGCTCCCCCGCTTCATGGGATGGGTCTTGACCGGTGTTTATGGAGTGTTTCTCTACAAAGGTTTGAGCGGATAAACCCGTTTCAGTTCGATTGCTTGACGGGATTGGAGCGAAATTTTTCGCTTAAATCAACAAACGGAACTTGCGCGCTGAACCAGCGGGTGTTCTTCGTGATCTCGTTCATCGACTGCGCTGTGTTGTTGCAGATTAAATAAGTCCCGTCGCCCAGCGCCATGAAGGCGTCGAAGCGTGTACCGCCGCCGTGACGGGCAAATTCAAAATCGCCGCAGCCATGCTTCAAAGACATCAGTTCTGATCTTAACGCTTCGACATCCGACACGAAGTTTTTTTGAAAGTCATCTTTTCGCGGTCCGGTATAGGACAGGATGCTTCCCTTCCTGTCCGCCAGTTGAACAATCGTCCACTCGTCGAAGACGACCGATTGGTACAGGTCATTCATCTGGCCGGCACAGCCTTTGATCAATTTATTTGCTTCGTCGATAGTCATAACTCAATTCGTTTTTCATCCACGGAAGCAAAACAATTTTGGCCGGTGGAAACAAGTGAAATCAAAACCGACCTTGGAATTTGTCTTCGGGTTACGCGGGCTTGCGCACAAACGTATCGCGTTGTGCCCATTCGGGATCGGGGACTGGGTAATCCAGATTGTAGTGCAGTCCGCGGCTTTCAGGACGCTGTAACGCGCTATTGACGATCAGTTCAGCCACCGTCGCAATGTTGCGCAGCTCCAAAAGATCACTTGTCACGATGAAATCCCAGTAATACTCCTGAATTTCCTCCTGGAGATTTGCGATGCGCGATTTCGCGCGTTGTAATCGTTTGTTCGTGCGGACGATGCCGACGTAGTCCCACATCAGGCGGCGGATTTCGTCCCAGTTGTGCGAGACAACCACGAGTTCGTCGGGATTGTGCGCGTGGCCGGATTGCCAGCCGGGAATTTCGATGCGCATTTCGGGGACTGGTTGCGCCAAAATCTGTGCGGCCGCATGATGCGCCAGCACCAATGCTTCCAGCAATGAATTGCTCGCCAGCCGGTTTGCGCCGTGCAAACCCGTGCATGCCACCTCGCCAACCGCGTAGAGGCCGGGGATTTCCGTCTCACCATGCAGGTTGGTCAACACGCCACCACACTGATAGTGCGCCGCCGGGACGACGGGGATCGCTTCTTTGGTGATGTCGATGCCCAGCCGCAGACAGGTCGAATAGATGTTAGGAAACCGTTCTTTGAGGAAGTCCGCCGGTTTATGCGTGATGTCGAGCAACATGTGATCCGCGCCGCTCTTTTTCATTTCGATGTCTATGGCGCGGGCAACGATGTCGCGCGGCGCAAGTGATTTGAGCGGATGATACTTGTCCATAAATTCCGCGCCGACAACCGTCTTGAGCACACCGCCCTCGCCCCGCACGGCCTCGCTGATCAGAAACGATTTCGCCTTAGGATGATACAAACAAGTGGGATGAAACTGGATGAACTCCATGTTCGCGATTGCCGCGCCGGCGCGATACGCCATCGCCACACCATCTCCCGTCGCGATGTCGGGATTGGTCGTGTAGAGATAAACCTTGCCGCAACCGCCGGTGGCCAGCAGCACGTTGCTGGCAACGATGGTTTCGACGCGCCCGTTGTTTTTGTTCAGCACGTAAACGCCCAGACACCGGTTTTCGCCCGCGCAACCGAGTTTCTGGCTCGTAATGAGATCGATGGCGAAATGGTCTTCAAAGATTTCGATATTCGGCTGCGCTGCAATCGCCGACAACAGGGCGTGTTCAATCTCGCGACCGGTCACATCCTGGGCGTGGAGGATGCGCCGTTTCGAGTGGCCGCCCTCCTTGCCGAGGTCGAGTTCCTTGAGACCGTGGGAGCGGGGGATTTCACGCTCGGAAAAACGCATTCCCAGTTCAATCAATTCAGCGATGCGCGCCGGCCCTTCTTCGATAATGCTGCGCACCACGCCTTCGTGGCAAAGCCCGGCACCCGCTTCCAAGGTGTCGCGCACGTGCAGTTCGAAGGAATCCTCCTTGCTGGTCACAGCCGCGATGCCACCCTGCGCGTAGTTGGTGTTCGATTCCGCGCGCTGTTTCTTGGTGACAATCGCCACCCGCCCGCGCGGCGACATCTTCAAGGCGAACGAAAGACCTGCGATGCCGCTGCCAAGGACAAGGAAGTCGAAATGCTTCATGCGTGGGAAGATTTAACCACGGAGAAGCCGCGGGGCACAAAGAAATTACTTCGGTTACCGGGGACTAAAGCAGACCAGACCAAAGCTGTGCCCGTTGAGGCTGATTACAACCGCCCATTATCAATCAAACGCGTCTTGCCAAAGAAAACCGCCAGCGCGATATGCGACCCGCGGGTCACTTTCTTTACGGGCACCAACGTGTCCGGATCGAAAAACTCCACGTAGTCGAGCCGCGCAGCAGGTTGGCTCGCAATCGTATGCCGCAGTTCCGCCTTCAAACGCTCCGATGAAACCGTACCCGTCCGCACTGTTTGACGGGCTTGTCGAATGGCCCGCCACAAAATCGTCGCTTGCCGTCGTTCATCCGCCGACAGGAAATTATTTCGTGAACTCATGGCCAAACCGTCGGATTCACGATACGTCGGTGCCACGATGATTTTGACCCGAAAATTCAAATCGCGGACCATCCGTTGAATCACCGTCGCCTGTTGAAAATCTTTCGCGCCGAATACCGCGATTTCAGGCTGAACAATGTTGAGCAACTTGGCCACCACCGTCGTCACCCCGCGAAAATGCGTGGGCCGCGACGCACCTTCCATTCCGCGCGACAATGCTTCCTCGATGACACAGGTGCTGAATACCTTGTGGTCGCCCTGCGGATACATGAGCTTGTCGTCGGGCACGAAGACGACATCGACACCTTCCGTGCGGCAAAGTTGTTTGTCTCGCGTCAGGTCGCGCGGATAACGTCCCAGGTCCTCCTTCGGCCCGAACTGCGTCGGGTTGACGTAAATGCTGACTATGACTTTGCCGCGTCTGCCGACCAGTTGCCGCGCCCGTTTGACCAGACTCAAATGTCCCGCGTGCAAGTAACCCATCGTCGGCACGAAACCGATGCATGTGTTTTTCACCTGCCAACGCTGCGCCAGTTTCTGCATGGCGGCAATTGACTTTACGATGCGCATGGCGGAGAAATTCTTACAGCCCCGGCCAAGCATCAATCATATTGTCAATCGACCTGCCAACAATGGTCAACCTCGACAAATAATCGGCATTGGCAATCAGCCTCGGGCCTTGCGTGAACGCGAATCCGGATCGAAGTGTTGCTCCCAACAAAAACGCGAAAGAGATCACCTTCGCGTATGCATGTTGAATTTATGATTAACGGTGGAATTGAATCGGCGCCGTCGCGGGCATTTCGTGAGCGCACGGCTGGTTGGTCGGCGCATCTGCCGGACGTTCGTTGACGCTAACCAATCCATTAGCCAACAGGTAGGCTTCCACTTCCTCACCGCTCACATCGGCCAGAATATGACCATTGAGTTCGACGCACGGACTGAGCATCTGGCCGCTTTTCTCAATCATCTCCTGGCGTTGGGCCATGTCGTTGATGATGTCGCGATCTTCGTACGGCAGGTCGTATTTGCGCATGATGGCGCGCACGCCCTGACTCCAACCACACGACGGTTTCAAATATGCTATGATTTTTGGTTTGTTCATAAATCTGCAGACAACCTGCCATAACTAATGCAAAGTAGAAAGCTCAAAGTTTTTCCCTGAACAGCGGAAAACGAAGCTGACTTGAAACCTCAAACTTGAGAACCTGTGCTCATGCCGCTGAAAGTGTTGGTTATTCCGGACAAGTTCAAAGGAACGCTCACGACTCAAGCCGCCGCTTTCGCCATTGCCAGAGGTTGGCGCGCGGCGCGGCCCGACGACGAAATCGAATTGCTGCCGATGAGCGATGGAGGCGACGGCTTTGGCGAGGTCGTCTGCGAATTGCTTGGTGCCAAACCACAAACCCTCTGGTCAGTTGATGCCGCGCGTCGTCGCTGTCAAGCCCGCTGGTGGTGGGAGGCCAAATCCAAGACCGCCATTATCGAGTCCGCCGGAATAATCGGGCTTGCCAAGCTTCCACCCAAAAAATTCCATCCGTTTGAACTCGATACTTACGGAATGGCAGGGGTCATTGGTGCGGCGGCGGCCAAGGGCGCAAAACAATGTTTGATTGGCATCGGGGGCAGCGCGACGAACGACGGCGGTTTCGGACTGGCGTACGCGCTGGGTTGGAGATTTCAAGATCGCGACGGCAAACCGATCGAAACCTGGACACGTTTGAGCGCGCTCTCACAAATCCGACCGCCGGAACGAAAGCGCTGGTTCACGAAGTTGATCGTTGCAGTCGATGTTCATAACCCCTTGCTTGGCGCGCGCGGAGCTACCCGGGTTTATGGCCCGCAAAAGGGATTGAAACCTGCTCATGTTCGACGGGCTGAGGTTTGCTTGCGGCAATTGGCCCGGGTCGTCAAAAGAACTTTGCGGCGCGACTTTTCAAAAATCCCCGGCGCCGGAGCCGCGGGCGGCCTGGGCTTCGGCTTGATGGCCTTTCTCGGCGCCAAGCCGGAAGCGGGCTTCGACCTGTTCATGCGTTTGGCGAAGTTGAAAACCCAGTTGCGCTCGGCGGACCTGGTTATCACCGGCGAGGGCACCATCGATAAATCGACGCTGATGGGCAAGGGTGTCGGCGAAATCGCCCGTCGATGCCGACAACTCAAGGTGCCGTGTATCGGTCTTGCTGGCGTTGTCAACGATTCCGACTTGATAAAGGGCCGCTTCACCGCCACGCATGGGTTGACGGAAGTGACAGCCGTCAGAGAGGCAAAGGCGAGGCCGGAATTTTGGCTGGAGCGGTTGACGATGCGCACGGCATGTCAATGGTCGTAGCATCCGGGTTCCCGATTGTTTTTCCGTCCGCAATGGAAGATTGGGTGATTCAGATTTTACTCCCGGCAAGCTAAAGCTTGAACTCCAAGTGTGTCTCGCTAACGTTGCTAACGTGACTCTGGAAGATCATTTGGGCGATGTCATTCGCAAGGCGCGCGCCATGTCGGGAGTTTCCTCAGAGGTGGCGGCACAGGCGTCGGGATTAACGACGGCGGAATTGGCCGCGCTGGAAGCTTCCGGGAGCGTCAGCAAGCGACCCGATTTAGCCGCGTTGGCCGGACTGATCGGTTTGAGTGCGCCAAAGCTCGAAGAGCTTGCCAACGGCTGGCTGCCAGTCAAAGTGGATTTAGGCCAATGGCGCGAGCTGCGGCAGATCAGCACCACGCGCGGCGGCAACACAGTCAATTGCTATCTCGTTTGGGACGAAGTTTCGCGCGAGGCCGCAGTGTTTGACACGGGTTGGGTGGCGCAACCGGTCTTGAACCTGATCGAGGAAAACCAACTGCAACTGCGGCACCTTTTTCTCACCCACACTCACGAAGATCACATCGCCGGTCTCGGCGGCATCCGTGAAAAGGTTCCGAAAGTCCGTTTGCATTCGAGTTCCAGGAGCGCGCCGGTCGAGCAACGCAATCGGGCGAATGATTTCATTCATCTTGGCAGCTTGCGGATTACGAATCGCGATACGCCGGGCCACGCGGAAGATGGCGTAACCTATGTCATCGGTAATTGGTCGGAGGATGCGCCGCACGCGGCCATTGTGGGCGACGCGATTTTTGCCGGCTCAATCGGGCGCGGGTTTCAGTCGTGGGATCTGGCGAAACAAAAAATCCGGGAACAGATTTTTTCTTTGCCGGCGGAGACGTTGATTTGTCCGGGGCACGGACCATTCACCACCGTGACGCAGGAGAAGGCGCACAACCCGTTTTTCTGATCGCCTTTCACGACTCGCAAATTGCGAGTTGACCCTGTTTTTGATGGTTGTTAATTTGCACGTCCGTTTAGCGCAGAAATTATGCGACACACAATTTCAGTTCTGGTGGAGAACAAGTTCGGCGTGCTCACGCGTGTGGCCGGGCTGTTCAGCGGCCGCGGCTACAACATCGACACGTTGAACGTCGCGCCCACGCAAGACCCAACCACGTCGCGCATGACCATTGTCACGCATGGCGACGAGGCCACGCTGGAGCAAATCGTCAAGCAACTTAACAAACTGGTGGAGGTGCTCAAGGTTCAGGATTTTCGGGAAGGCGAGTACGTGGATCGCGAACTGGTGCTCGTGAAGGCCGGTGTGGATTCCAAGACCCGTCCGGAAGTCATGCAGATCACGGATATTTTTCGCGCGAAGATCGTCGATGTGCAACCAAAGACCATGACCATCGAAGTCACCGGCAACGAAAGCAAGGTGGAAAAGTTCCTCGATTTGATGAAAACGTTCGGCGTCATTGATTTGACCCGCACTGGCAAGGTGGCGATGCCGCGGAAGTGACGGATCAAGATTAAGAAGAAGTTTAAGAACAAGAGACTCTCTTCACTATCAACCCTCAACTCTCAACCAACACTATGCCTGCAAAAGTTTATACGGACAACGACGCAAACCTGAACGTGCTCCGAGGCAAGACCCTGGCTGTGCTCGGTTTCGGCTCCCAAGGCCACGCCCATGCACTGAACCTCAAAGAAAGCGGATGCAACGTCATCATCGGCCTGTACGAGGGCAGCAAATCCATCCCCGTTGCGAAGGAAAAGGGCTTCAAGGTGTATCCCACTGGTGAAGCCGTAAGGCGCGCGGACGTGATATTTGTCGCGATCCCCGACACGAAGCAAGCGAAGGCTTACGAGAAGGACATCGCGCCTAATTTGAGCGAGGGTAAGACACTGTTGTTCTCGCACGGCTTTTCGATTCACTTCAAGACCGTTGTGCCTCCGAAGAATGTCGATGTCATTCTCGTTGCGCCGAAAGGGCCGGGCCACATCGTGCGCCGTCAGTATTTGGAGGGCAAAGGCGTGCCAGCACTCGTCGCCGTCTATCAAAACCCGAGCAAGCGGGCGAAGCAAGTGGCCTTGGCCTGGGCGAAAGGCATCGGAGGCACGCGCGCGGGAGTCATCGCGACCACTTTCAAGGAAGAAACTGAGACGGACTTGTTTGGCGAGCAGACGGTGTTATGCGGCGGTGCTACGGCGTTGGTGCAGGCGGGTTACGAGACGCTTGTGGAGTCGGGTTATCAACCGGAGATGGCTTACTTCGAGTGTTTGCACGAACTGAAATTGATCGTGGACTTGATGAACGAGGCGGGCATCAGCGGCATGAGATTTTCGATTTCCGAAACGGCCAAGTGGGGCGACGTGGCGGTCGGCCCGAAGATCATTGACGCAAGCGTGAAGAAACGGATGAAGGCCGCGCTCAAGGACATTCAGTCCGGCAAGTTTGCCAAAGGCTGGGTGGCCGAATACGAGAGTGGGTACAAGAAATACAACGCATTGCTCAAAAAGGGCGAGAATCATTCCATCGAAAAGGTCGGCGCGCGATTGCGCGGATTGATGCCGTGGATGCAAAAGCGCTCAGTCAAAGGTGTTCAGGCGGCCTATTGACGAGCAAAGTTGAATAAGCAAGCCGCCGACATGGGTCGTTTCAGCGGCGTTTGCGCGGCTTGATTCAATCTTTCTGCAACTTCAAATTCGCGGTGGTGTTGGCAATAGAAATCGACTATCTTATGGCCATGAAGCGAAGTGAAATAACGGCGGTTTGTTTGCTCGGCGGGATTCTGTCCAGCACCGGAGTCAAAGCCGTGGTGACGGATACCAAGGACCGTCCGTATAACGTGATTATCGAACGCAATGTCTTTGGTTTAAAACCTCCGCCGACAAACGTGCCGGAGCCACCTCCCAAACCTCCGGCTGCCGAAGTCCACCTCGCGGGCATTACGACGATTGTTTCTCCCCCGCGCGCAATCCTGCAATGGAAAGAACCGGGGCAACCCCCGGCACCCGGCAAACCGGGCATACCTCCCGGCAAAGACGAATCCTATATCTTTCGGGAGGGAGAGCAGCAGGGCATAATCAAAGTCCTCGCGATCAATGTGAAGGACGGCAGCGTTAAAATTGAAAACGCCGGCGAGCCAATGCTACTCACCTTTGAAACGCACGGGGCCAAACTCCAGAACACGCCGGCGCCAGCCGTAGCACCCGGCGCATTACCCAATCCCGCTGGTGGAATAGCGCCCGGAAGTCCCGCCGCCTCTCTGGGAATACCTCCAAACAACCGGTTTGGCGGCTATCCAATTCCAGGAGCCGGAGGAGTGAATCCAGCCGGCAGCAGTCAGCCATCAATCCCCGTTCGGCCCCTGCGCGCGTTTCCCGAACCCGACACAACCATCGCGCAGCAGCAGCAACAGCTAATAACCCCAGAGACACAACCTATCCTCATAGAGCTTGAGCGGGAGCGGACGAAAGCTGCCGTCGCCGCTGGAGATCTTCCACCACTACCAATAACTGAGTTAACTCCCCTAACCACCGAGGGTCAATAAAGGCCGCGAGCGGTTCCCAGCCCAGCCAAAAGATCGTCACTGGGAAAATTCTTGTCTCTCTTTACGGCGTTACCATTCGATAGAAACGGATCGGGAAATTGCTGACATAACCATCGATGAACTGAAACACCCCGTTGGTCTGGGCCATGTTCGTGGAAACTGTCTGCCAGTCCGTCAGGTTGGTTGAAGCTTCGATGAGATAAGTCCGGTTGGGGCCGCCCAAAAAAGACAGTTGGAACAAACCATTGGTGGCGGGTGCGATGGCAGTAATTTGCACACGGTTCAGGACAAAGTTCACGTTCGTCGCGCTTGGTCCCAGCGTCACGTTGGTACTGGCCGGATTGAATCCTATTCCCACCGGCTGCGGTGTCACCGTGTAAGTGTTGGCAACCAGATTGCTGATGAAGTAATTTCCATTCGTATCTGACATGGCGGAGAATGGCCCCGCTGTGATTGTGATGTCACTTACACCATTCGTTCCTTCGGTGATTTCTCCCTGAACATTAAAGGTTGGCTCAAATTCGTAGGCGCCAATATCGCACTTAAGGCCGGACGGGCGCGGCTTGCCTCGTTGGTCAAACGCCGGACAGTCAGAACCGTCGGCGGCGTCAATTGCGGGACTGCCGGCCAGCAAGGCGGCTGTTAAGGTAAAACCGCCATAGAACCCGCCATCGTTGGCCAGCGAACCCAGCTTGGGATCAATGTGGTTCGTACTCCCGACGCCCGCCGAGAAGCTAGGACTTCCGTCCGAGCTAAGGTTGTGTCCGCCATCGATGAACGATCCGAAGCCGTTGTTCCCGGATGCACTATAAGCAACGATGGAGTTTTTGAGCATGAAAGTGCCGCTGTTTCGCGCGACGTTGCCGCCTCTTTTTGCGCCGTTGCTTCCATTGATTCCGGAAAATGAACCAGTACCCGCCAATCCGTTCGTGCCGCCGATGGCGCTGCCGCTCGAAAAAGTGCAATAGTTAAAGAAAGTGGAACCGGAATTGAAGAATCCGNNGCCAGTGACCTTGTTGGCGAAGAATGTACAATTGGTCATGGCGTTGGTGCCCAGATTGCAAATGCCGCCGCCCAAACTGTCGCCGCCGTGGTGGCCATCGAGACCACTGCCGTTGTCCTCCTGACCGCCCGTCGCACTGTTGCCGCCTTGCGCGTTGTTGTCGGAAAAAGTGGAACTCACAACAACCGAAGGACCGAGGCAGTAAAGCCCGGCGCCGGAACCGGCGGCACCCGCGGCGCCATCGCCGTTGGCACCGGGAAAGGCACCGGTGCCGGCCGCGCCGCCGTTGCCGCNNCGCCACCGTTGCCGCCATTGCCGCCGGTGGCGCTGTTGGTTTGGAACGTGCAGCGGCTCAACGAAATCGCACCGAGATTATAAATCGCGCCGCCCAGGGCAGGACCTGCAGCGCTGCCGTGTCCGCCGTCGCCGCCGATATACAATTGATCATTTCCATTGGCACCGGTGAAACCGTTGGTGCCAATGGCGCTGTTCCCGGCGAAAACGCAGTTGCTCGCAGTCACGTTGCCGTTGGTATTAATAAAAATGGCGCCGCCGTTCGTGCTGCTTCCATTGGCAATCGTCAGGCTGATGAGCGTGAAATTGACTCCGGTATTGACATTAAACACGCGTACGGCATTCCCGGCATTTGTTCCGCTGAAACCGCTCAGGGTAATCGCATGGTCGCTGGCGTCCAACATCGTATCGTTGGTGATCGTGATTGAGTTGGTGAGATTAATGATGCCGTCGAAGTTGAACGTCACCAGGCCGCCGCCTTGCAGGACGGCTGATAACTCCGAGGCATCGCCGCTCGTGACTGTCCCGGCTCCGTAAGCCGCCGGACGGCAAAACAGGATGAATGACAATACAACCGCCGCCGCCGCCCAGGAAAAACACTTCCTAAGCGGATGCAAATTTAACACGGCTGCTGGCATTTGGCATCTCAACTGAGCAATTAATTACGGTTTGAGCGTGTCCTTTTCCGCCTGTTTCAATCGTTTGGTCTCATCGGCCTGGTATTCGGCTTCCGCTTTTTTGACGCCGGGCAATTTATCCTGCTCGATCGTGGCCTGCAACGCTGCCGCTTCGGGCGTGGGCAAAACAGTGGGGCGCATCAAAACGATCAACTCAACCCGTTTGTTCGAATCGCTTGTGCTGCGAAACAGATAACCGAGCACCGGAATGTCTTTGAGGAACGGCACCCCGGATTTGGCTTTGCTTTTGGTGGAGCTGATAAACCCACCCAGGATGATGGTCTCGCGATCCTTCACCGCCACTTTGGCCGAAGCGGAACGTTTGGTTGTGGTCGGCACCTGGTTGCCATCGATGAGGGTGGGGGTGCCCAGTTGCTCAATGTTTTGCGAAATGTCCATGACGACCAGGCCCTCCGGGTTTATCAGCGGCAGGACACTCAAAGTGATGCCCACTTGTAACTGCTGATATTGGGAACTGGCACCGGAGCTAATGCCGTTGAAATAAGTTCCCGTGACGTATGGCACGGTGTCGCCAATAAACAAATCCGCCTGGACGGCGTGCGAAGTCTGGATGCGCGGACGTGACAGCACATTGATGGTGCTGTCCTGGGCGATGGCGGTGGCCGTGGCATCGAAATCATTGCCAAAATGCGCCAGGTAGCTGAACCCGCTGGCCAGACTGGCGACACCGTTCGTCCCGCTCGAAAAGTTCGAATCACTCAAAAAGGGTGTGTTATTGATGCCACCAACCCCATTGAAGTACCCGCCGCCTTTCGGATGTTGTAAATAGCTGATGCCTAGATCGCGGCTGTCGTCGAGGGACACTTCCATGATGATCGCTTCAATCAACACCTGGGCAAGGACGACATCGAGTTTGGCAACAATGTCCTTGATGGCCGCCAAATCCTGTTTGCTGGCGAAGATGAGCAACGAATTGGTTCGCTCATCGGGAATAATTTTCGCCTCACCAATAATTTGAAATTCACCGCCCGACGCCGCCTTGTTGACAATGTTTTGCAATCGTTGGGTGAAAGAACTGCCCTGGGGTTGGTTCGGATTGGCTCCGACCGGAGCACCTGGTTGTCCCGGCATACCGGGTGTGAGTGTGCCACTGCCGTACGCGCCAATACCGCCTCGGGAGCCGATGCCTCCCACGCCGCTGCGGCCTGTAACCGACGGTCCACGTGTGCCGCGGCTCGCCGCCGGGCCGCCCGCCACTCCGCCGCCTCCGCCCGTGGTCAAACTGCTCAAAACCGAGGCGATGTCAGAAGCCAGCGCGTATTTGATGGGAATGACTTCCGAAATGATCTCCGACGGAATGTTGATATCAATCTGCTTGATCAACTCCAACATGCGTTTCACGTTTTCGGCGTAATCCCGGATCACCAGAATCTGACTGGTCTCGATCGGCAGGATGCTGTTGGGAATTTTTGCGAATGGTTGCAAGACTGGCACCACTTCAGTCGGCCGGGCATATTTCAGTTGCACGACGTGGGTAACGTATTGGCCGGCCTCCGGCAGTTGGTCTGCGGTCAGCTTGCTGAAGGCCGCGCCTTCCTGTTGCGCCTGGGTGGAAGGGACGGCCTTGANNTTTTTCGCCCGACGGAATCATGGTAATGCCGTTTAACGCAAGCACACTGTCGATGGCCTGAATGGCCTCTTTTCGAGTGAGTGGCGTCTGGGTTCTGAGAGTAATTTCCGGCGCGGGCAAAGCCGAGGGGCGCAGCACGGTACGGCCGACCAGTTCGGCGTAAATCTTCAACACGTCATCAATTTTGACTGCGGCAAAACTGATGTCACCAGCGCCAAGCATTTTTTCATCATCGGGTGTGGCGGGCGCGTTGGTGCCGTCAGCAGGACTGATGGCGACGAGACTTTCGTTGGTTTTACTCGCTGGCAAACCGGGTAAAGCGGGCGGTAAGTCCCGTTGGGCTGGAACATTCGTTGCCGCCGTGTTCGGCGTCTGAAAAGGAATGGCATTTGTGCTTTCGGCGATATTCTGCCGCAGCGCGCGCCGCAGGAGATCATTGCGGTTCGTAACCCCGGCAGCATTGGCATCCGGCGCCGCCGGCGGGGCATCCGGCGGGGCTTGCGCCAGCAAAGGAAAGCCGGTCATCAGGAAAAGTAAAAGCGTGGTTTTCACGATCATTTTTGGGTTGATGTTGCAGGTTTGTCGGTCGGCTTCGGACGTCGGTCGGGTTTCGTCGTTGGTGGGTTGGTGGTGGACATGCGGTTGGTGGCTGACACTCGTTTATCGGCCGGTGTCATTCGATTTTCGGCCGGTTTCAAATTCTTGTCCGCTGGTTTTGTCGTGGTGGCGGTCGCGGCTCTGGCCACAAAATTCCGTTGGTAACTGGCCACGAGCGTAATGCCGCCGCCCAGTGACATACGGTTGGCTTCCGGTCGCAGGTTCAGTCCCCGGACGCGAATCACCGAGTTCCCGGCCCCCAGATTGTATAAAAAGTCCACCAGTTGCTTTTCTCCTGATTGAACACTGATGGTTGACGTTAGTTCCAAAAACATTTCATTGGTTTTGGTGTTGGCGCGGGGGTTGACGGTCACCACCACACCGCTTTGATTGGCCTGGTTCTGTATGATTCGCAGAAACTGAATGGCCTGGTCCTCGGGGGGCACCACTTTCTCGTCCCCCACCAGACTTTTCACCTGGGCTTCATATTCCGGAATCCGGTTCATTTCCGCCCGGTAGGTTTCGAGTTTCCATCGCGCTTCTTTCATTTTGATTTTCACCTGTCCCCAATCCTTGAAGTGGGGCCACACGAGCCAGAGGTTGAGCACGATAAACACAACGGTCGCCACGGCCATAAGCAGCCGGCGTTCCTGTGGGCGCAAATTAAACTTGTCAATAGAACTGCTCATTTCTCTTCCGCGCGCGCGAGTTCGCAACTAAACCTCCAGGAAATCGACTTGCGATCCGCGCTCAGGGTGGAGCCGGGGCTGGCGCCCTTGTCTTTGGCGAACATCGGCTGGCCATTGACGGCCACTTTGCGCAACGCTTCGTAAAAATCAGCCACCAGATTGAATTTATCCGAGGGCGCGACGCCGTTGAGCGTCAGGGTTTTGCCGCCCTGCAAATCAAGTCCTTCCAGCGAGACATCCTCCGGCAATAATTCCGCCGATTTTTTCCAGCAATCCAGGGCGGCGGATTTCAATTCCTGGCGGTCCTTAAGAACCTGGGCGCGCGCTTTGAGGTTGATGGCGTTGGTATAACTCTGGCCCAAACCGGTCACCTCGTGCGCCACCTGATCGTAACGGTAGTTCAGGACCGTCAGTGCCCCAAAATAAATCGCCAACCCCACCATGTAAGTCGTTCCAATGGCCACCAAACCGCGCATCCAAAGCCGGTCAACAAACTGCTGACGATAACGTTTCGGATACTCGGCGGGTATCAAATTCGCCTCGGACTTCGCCGTGGCCGAACGTTGGGCGGTCAGGGCTGCCAATTTCGCCGACGGCAACGNNGCTCCCGCCACTGCCTGAAAATCGATTGCCAGCCCGCCGCCGTGGCATCATCGGCCACCAAAAACCAGGACGGCGGGGATGTCAACCAGCCCTCCAATTCGCCCGCCCAGGTCATCTGCGACAGTTGCTCTATTAAAACGTCGCCGCGCCGTTCGCCCGCCGGCAGGTGAAGCAGGCCGATATTTCGCAACACGCCGCCGTACCACCAGGCCGCCAAACCGGCGGTGGCTTCCTTGGCACCGGTGAAATAAATCCACGCGCCGTCGCCGGTGATCGGCGTGGCCAGGAGTTGATCGAGCAACGGCAGTTCGAGTCGATCGGCCAGGTATCCTTGTCCTTCCAACTGGCCGAGGAATTCCTCCACCAGATCGCGCGCGACGATGCTTACCACCACCGTTTGCAGCTTATCCGCCAACTGCGGCAGCACGTGGAAATTCCAGACAATTTGCGTCACGGGCAAGGGTGAAATTCTTTCCAGTTGCAGTTCCACGATGGCCAGCGTCTCCGCAAAGTCGCTTGCCGGCAGGTGCAGCACCCGCAGGAACACCTTCTCGGGTGGCAACCAGGCAATGTTCAACTTCCGCTGCCAGAGGGAACGCCAGCTTTTTCCGATCAGATTGTCAGGTAAAGCCGCGCCCGCGGGAATGATCTGTTCGCGATCCAGGGTGAATTCATCCTTGCTGGCGTCGAATTGCCAGACGTGCCGGGATTCCTCGCCGACCTGCAGCACGTTACAGGAATGCCAGCGGGCCATATCAGGTTTTCACCCACATTTTGGTTTTGGAATCTTCCGCCAACGCGTCCAGATGTTCTTCAATCTGCGTGACCCGCAACACTTCTTCAATGGTGGTCTTGCCCGCCTTGACTTTGTTCCAGCCATCAATGCGCAACGTTCGCATGCCTTGCTCAATGGCTTTCTGGGCGATGGTGGAGGACGCCGCACGATTCAGGATGAGTGGCCGGAGGGCTTCATTCAAAATAAGCAATTCATAAATCCCCTGGCGGCCCTGGTAACCGAGTTGCCGGCATTCCTCGCACCCCGCGCCGCGCCAGACTTTTGCCGTCTCGATTTCAGCCTCGGGAAA
>PLJQ01000391.1:150-2689 GCA_003140275.1 Limisphaerales bacterium | reverse complement strand
AAGTTGAGCGCTTGCGCACCGACCGTGAACCAGTCAATCAGCATAAGCTCACTTTCCGGCCGCTTTTGTCGCTTCGGCGATGACGTGATTCCAGAAAGGATTCGCGAAAATCAGAATCATCGAGACCACGAAGCAGTAGATGGCCGTGGACTCGATCATCGCCAGGCCGACGAACAGTGTTCGGGTGATGGTGTTGGAGGCGTCGGGCTGCTGCGCCAGCGAAGTCAGGGCGGTCGCGACCGCCTTACCTTCCGCCAGCGCTGGCCCCATGCAGCCGAAACTGGTGGTGATGCCGGCGGTGGCAATGGATGCCATCGAGATGATTGTCATACTATCCATGATATGTCCTTTGGTTGTTTGGTTGTTGTTTCAAGTTTTGGGCGCTGGCTCAGGCTTGGGTTCGCGAGTGCGCGTGGCGGCGGCAATGTAAACCGCCGCGAGGATGCTGAAAATGTAGGCCTGCACCATACCGGTGAGCAGACCGAGCGCTGTCATGATGATCGGAAAAACGAAAGGCGTGATGGTCAGCAGAATCGCGATGATCATCGCCCCGCTCATCATGTTGCCGAACAGGCGGACGGCCAGGGCCAGCGTGCGGGAGATTTCGCTGATTATATTAAACGGCAGCATGATGAACGTCGGCTCCACGTAGGACTTGAGGTAGCCGCCCATGCCTTGGTCCTCAATGCCGAAGAGCGGCACGGCCACAAACACACACAGCGCGAGTGCTGCGGTGGTCGAGAGCGAGCCCGTCGGCGGTTCGTAGCCGGGAATGACGGTGCAAAGGCTGGCCGTGGCAACGAACAGGAAGAGCGTGCCCAGAAAGCCGAGATACTTCTCCGGGTGGCGCAGGCCGACTTCTTCGATTTGTTTCTCGATGCCGGTGACGACAATTTCCATAAGATTCTGCCAGCGGGAACGTTTATGCTCGGTGGAAAGTTTACGCGTGATGAGTTTTGAACCGACGGCCAGCACGAGCATCAGTGCCCACGTGAACACAATGGTGGCGTTGAGTTTGAGAAACCCGTGTTGCCAGAAGATGATTTCGTCGGGGCTAAGGCGCATGGCTGGTCTCCTTCACTCGGGAGTTGTGGTTTTCGACCGGCGGGCGGGTCAGCCGCATCACGAGGAAGCGTGCGACGACAAATCCCAGAAGACATGCCACGAGCCGCTCCCAATGCCCGCGCCCGACAAAATAAAATCCGCCCAGCACAATGCTCGTCCGCAGCAGCGTGCTGCCGAGAAACCAGAGTGCCGGTCGTGGCGACGAAACGCCCTGGCGCACCGTCCACCAAAGCCCGCCGAAGAAAATCGCACCGAGCAAAAGGCCCACGCCCCCTGCCAACACCAGAATCAAAGTTTCATTCATCGTTGTCCTCCTGTTCCTCCCGCATCGCCTTGTCTTCCTTGGCGACCCAATGCCACGCATTCAAACAGCCGATTGCAAGCCCGGCCACCAACAACGCCAGCGTCCAGGAATGTTTGCCCGGATGGTGTTTATCCAACCAGATACCGAGCGCCGCGCCNNCCACCGACCAGCCGATCAGCCCCATCATGCCCAAGCCGAACCAGACGCCTTGCGTGGATTTACGCGCCTTGAGCTTGCGCGCCGCCTTCGCGCCGACCTGCCCGGCGAAGGTCGGCTCGATCTTCGAGGTTTTCTTTGGCTCGTCATTCATGTTGAAAGGTCGCGAAGCGACGCAGAAATCCAGTTTCCAATTTCGCCACTACCAAGCGCACGCTTTGTTCGCGCTCGTCGAGGGTCAGAAACTCCTTTTTCACCGCATCTTGCAATTGGCCAAGGTCCGTTCCGCCTATCGCCCGGCGCACGGAAATGAGCACATCCGGGCCAGTCTTGACCAGCACCCCTTCATCCACGGCCACCAAAACTTCCCCATCAGATTCTGTTTGGTAAATCAGCATTCCCGGCACGAGTGCCGCCACACAGTCGAGCCGGTGCGGCAAGAGTCCGAACGATCCCACGTGCGTTTCCGCGACTATGCTCGACACGCCCGTTTTCTCGGCGAAGATTTGGAACGGCAGGAGAACCTTAAGATTCATGAGTGTCGGCGGCATGTTCGACCTTCGGTTGAAGTTTCGCTCCGGGCTTCGGATGTGGATAGGGCGCGGCTTTGGCCGGGGACTCAGCGGCAGGCGTTGGGTCGTTTTTGGCTTCCTTCTTTGACTCCCGTTCGTTTTGGTCTTTGGCTGCGGGCTGGACAGGTTTCGCTTTTCCCTTCGCTTCACCAATCGGCCCGATCATGTAGAGTGCGCTCTCCGGGTAGCCTTTGAATTCATCGCGCAGGATGCGCTCACAGCCGTCCAGCGCGTCCTTGAGGCTGACGAGCTTTCCTGCAAGGCCGGTGAACTGCTCGGTCGTGAAAAAGGGCTGGGTTAAAAAACGCTCCAACCGGCGGGCGCGGACGACCACGTTGCGGTCCTCGAGCGAAAGTTGCTCCAAGCCGAGCATGGCAATGATGTCTTTGAGCTCCGCGTATTGCGCGAGCGTCCGTCGGATTTCCTGCGCCAGGAGATAATG
>PLJQ01000391.1:0-125 GCA_003140275.1 Limisphaerales bacterium | reverse complement strand
GTGAAATCATCCGCCGGCACATACACCGCTTGGATGGAAGTGATCGCGCCGGTATCCGTGTTGGCGATGCGTTCCTCCAACCCTGATAGCTCCGTGCCCATCGTGGGCTGATAGCCCAGCCGCGA
>PLJQ01000217.1 GCA_003140275.1 Limisphaerales bacterium | reverse complement strand
GAAGACCCGCGCAAGGGCGCGCATCAGGACTGGGGCACGCTCATTTTCAATTTTGGCCGGAACGAGGTTTCCAATTTCCTGGTCGCCAACGCGCTGTTCTGGTGCGAGCGGTTTCACATCGATGGCCTGCGCGTCGACGCCGTCGCCTCGATGCTTTACCTCGACTATTCGCGCAAGGAAGGCCAGTGGATTCCGAACCAGTTCGGCGGGCGCGAAAACCTGGAGGCGATTGAATTCCTGAAAAAATTCAACCACATCACGCACACGGAATTTCCCGGCGTGATGACCATCGCCGAGGAATCCACCGCCTGGCCGCAGGTGACGCGTCCGCCTTACATCGGTGGACTCGGATTTTCCTTCAAGTGGAACATGGGCTGGATGCACGACACCCTGGGCTACTTCAGTCGCGACCCCGTTCATCGCAAGTATCATCAGAACGATCTCACGTTCGCGATGCTGTATCATCATCATGAGAATTTCATCCTGCCGCTCTCGCACGATGAGGTGGTTCACGGCAAAGGTTCGCTGTTGGGGCGGATGCCGGGCGACGATTGGCAGAAATTTGCGAATCTCCGCGCGCTGCTCGGCTATCAATGGCTGTTCCCCGGCAAACCGTTGCTCTTCATGGGCGGCGAGTTCGGTCAGCGCGCGGAGTGGAATGCCAACGCGTCGCTCGACTGGCATCTGCTGGATCAAGGTTCTTTCCATCGCGGCTTGCAGCGATTTGTCGAGGACCTGAACACGCTTTACCGTGATGAACTCGCGCTGTGGCGATCGGATTACGACGTCAGCGGTTTTTACTGGATTGATTGCACCGACCACCAGAGCAGCATTTTTTCGTTTGCGCGCCAGGATGCGGAACGGACCAGCGAACTGGTGGTGATCACGAATTTGACGCCCGTGCTCCGGACGAATTATCGCATCGGCCTGCCGCGACCCGGCGGCTGGCGCGAGGTGTTGAACAGCGACGCGGGGATTTATGGCGGCAGCAACGCCGGTAATCTGGGCGGTGTGAAGGCGGAAGATTACAACCAGCACAACCAGTCTTACTCCGCCGAATTCACCTTGCCGCCATTGAGTATCCTGGTATTTCAACCGGAACGATGATGCCAGGCAAATTCGTTTGCTTGTGAAGAACGATACATTCCAAGCCTCCCACCTTTCTACCGCGCCCGCCTCCACTCGGAGCAACCCCTTCTCCGATCACTCCTGCGCGTTGCTTCAAAGTGCCTCAAAGTGCTTGAACTTGTCGCCAAAATAACCTATATGTTCAATCTATGACAACCCCCGCTGGTTATGCGCCTGCTTCAATCGGAGCGTCCCGGTTCATTTGGGTTCTCTGCCTGGCTCTGGCGGGTGTCCTCCCTGCGCGTTGCGGCGCGGCAAAGATTCAGGCGGCCGATGGAAAAGCGGACGGGAAGGTGAGTTATTACGGCCAAATTCGCCCGATTCTTCAGGCCAATTGCCAGGGTTGCCATCAACCGGCGAAATTCAAGGGCGGTTTTGTGATGACCGATTTCAAGAAGTTGCTCGCGGGCGGTGAGGCCGAGGGAGTGGCGATTGTTCCCAAACATCCGGAGCAGAGCTCGATTTTGAAAATGGTCACACCGCAGGACGGCGAAGTGCGGATGCCAAAAGGAAAACCGCAATTGCTGGAAACCGAAGTGGCGTTGATCCGCTCGTGGATACAGCAAGGCGCGGAGGACGATACACCGGCTGATTCCAAGCGGCGTTACGATGCGGAGCATCCGCCGGTTTATTCGCGCGCGCCGGTCATCACGTCGCTGGATTATTCGCCCGACGGAAAACTGTTGGCGGTGGCGGGCTTTCATGAAGTGCTGCTGTATGAGACGAACAACACCAAACTGGCGGCGCGCCTGGTCGGACTTTCTGAGCGCGTGCAGTCTCTGCGGTTCTCGCCCGATGGCCAATGGCTCGCGGTTTCCGGCGGTGATCCGGCGCGCCTGGGCGAAATCCAAGTCTGGGATGTCGCGAAGCGAAAGCTCACAATCTCGGTGCCCGTCAGCTACGACACCCTCTACGGTGTCAGTTGGTCGTCGGACAGCAAATTCATCGCGTTCGGCTGCCCGGACAACACCGTGCGCGCCATCGAAGCGGCTTCTGGAAAACAGGTCCTGCAAATGGGTTCGCACAGCGATTGGGTGATGAGCACGACGTTCTCGCTGAAAGGGGATCATGTGATCTCCGGCGGACGCGACATGAGCGTGAAGCTCACCGAAGTTGCGGAACAGCGTTTTGTGGACAACGTCACGTCCATTACGCCCGGCGCCTTGAAAGGCGGCGTGCTGGCCTTGGCGACGCATCCGAAGTTTGAGGAAATGGTGGCGGCCGGCTCGGATGGGTTGCCGAAAGTTTATCGAATCTTCCGCGAGGTCAAGCGCGAGATTGGTGACGACGCTCAATTCATCGCCGATCTCTTTCCGACCACGGGCCGCGTGTTCAGTGTTCGGTTCAGCGCGGACGGCAAACGCATCGCGTATGGCGGCGGTCTCGACCGCGCCGGCGAACTGGTCGTATGCAGCTACGATTTCACCAATGAAGTGCCGAAGGCTTTACGTGACCTCATGGGCAAAGTTCCCGGCAGCCGCAAGCCGGAGGAAAAAAAACAACTCGAGGATTACAAGCAGCAGGGCATTCATGAAATTGCTCGCGCGACGATAACGAATTCGGAAATTTACTCGGTGGCTTTCAGTCCAGACGGCTCCAAGATCGCCGCGGGTGGCTCGGACGGAATGGTGCGGATTTTCAACGTAACGAACGGAGCCGTGATCAAGCAATTTGCGTCCGTGCCGGTCACGAAAGGAAACGTGGTGGCCGCCCGGCCCGCGTGGGCGGCAACGGCGGTCAAGAGCGTCGAGCCGGCCGTGGAGCGGGAGCCGTTGCCGGAAGGAGCGAAGGTGGTTTCGCTGGAATTGCAGCCGGCGAAAATCAAATTCACCACCGCGAACGATTACGCCCAACTCCTCGTCACCGCGAGACTCGAATCCGGTGACACCGCGGACGTGACGCGGTTGGTGAAGTTCGCCGTCAAACCAGACGTCGCGGCCATTTCTCCGCGCGGTGTTTTGCGTCCGCTGAAAAGCGGCAACACCAAACTCAGCGTCACGCTCGATGGCAAGACAGTGGAAGCGCCGGTGGAAATCGCCGGGCTGGGCAAAGGCTTCCGCGCCGATTTCATCCGTGACGTGAACCCGGTCATCGCCCGGCTGGGTTGCAGCGCGGGGACTTGTCACGGGGCGAAGGAAGGCAAGAACGGCTTCAAGCTATCGCTGCGTGGCTACGATCCTGAGACGGACTTGCGCGCGCTCACCGACGATCTGGCTTCGCGCCGCGTGAATCTGGCCTCGCCGGACGACAGTTTGATGTTGCTGAAAGCGGTGGCGGAAGTGCCGCACGAAGGCGGTCGCCGCACGACGGTGGACAGCAAGTATTACCAGATTATGCGCCAATGGATCGCGGACGGAGCGACACTGGACTTGAAATCGCCCCGCGTGGTGAAGATCGAAATATTTCCGCAAAATCCCGTGGCGCAGCGGATAGGTTCGCGACAGCAGATGCGCGTGGTGGCCACTTTCGCCGACGGCGCGACTCGCGATGTGACGGAGGAGGCATTCATTGAAAGCGCCAACGCGGACGTGGCCACCGCCGAAACGGGCGGACTTATCACGACCTTGCGCCGCGGCGAAGCGCCGGTGCTTGCGCGCTACGAAGGCAATTACGCTGCCACGACGCTCACGGTGATGGGCGACCGCAGCGGCTTCGTCTGGAAGGAACCGACGACGTGGGGAAAAATTGACGAACTGGTCGCGGCCAAGTGGCAGCGGATGAAGATCGAACCCTCCGAGGTTTGCACCGACCTTGAATTCATTCGTCGCGTTTATCTCGACCTGACCGGGCTGCCGCCGTCCCCAAAAGAGATCCAAGATTTCCTGTCCGACACGCGGGAGATTCGGGTCAAGCGCGACGCGCTGGTGGACCGGTTGATCGGGAGCCCCGAGTACGTGGATTTTTGGGCCAACAAATGGGCCGACCTGCTCCAGTGCAACAGCAAGTATCTCGGCAGTGAAGGCGCCGAATCGTTCCGCGCGTGGATTCGCAATGAAGTGGCGACAAACACCCCTTACGATCAATTCGCCCGGAAAATTCTCACGGCGACCGGATCGAATCGCGAAAATCCCGCGGCGAGTTATTGGAAGATCGTCCGCACTCCGACCGAGGCGATGGAGAATACCACGCACTTGTTTCTCGCGACTCGTTTCAATTGCAACAAGTGCCACGACCATCCGTTCGAGCGCTGGACNNTCGACCAGTATTATCATCTGGCCGCCTCGTTCGCCCGGGTTTCGCTGAAGGAAGACCCGAAAAGCGACGGCAAAAAAATCGGCGGCAGCGCGGTGGAAGGGGCCAAGCCGCTTTATGAAATGGTTGAGGATGCAGCTGAGGGCGAAGTGAAGCATGACCGCACCGGCAAAGTGTCGCCGCCGGCGTTCCCTTATCCGTCCACGCATGAGACGAAAGAGAAGGCCACGCGTCGCGAGGAGCTCGCGGCCTGGATTACAACGCCGGACAATCGTTTCTTCGCGTCAAGTTACGCCAACCGTCTCTGGGGCTATCTCACCGGGGCCGGCATCATCGAGCCGCTCGACGATACCCGCGCCGGAAACCCGCCCCGCAATCCGGCCTTGCTCGAGCATCTCACACACGAGTTCGTCGAGAGTAAATTTAACGTGCGCCACTTGATGCAACTCATCTGCAAATCGCGCACCTATCAGCTTTCCATCCGCTCGAAC
>PLJQ01000296.1 GCA_003140275.1 Limisphaerales bacterium | reverse complement strand
CGAATAAGCAAACAAAGCTATCGGTTCCGCCCGCCGGTCTGGGCGCTGCGCCGGTGAAACTTTCCCCGGATGATGATCCGCGTCAGTTCCTGGCCGACTGGATGTCGGGCAAGGACAATCCATTCTTCGCCAAGGCGCTGGTCAACCGCTACTGGAAACATTTCTTCAATCGCGGCCTGGTCGATCCCGAAGACGACATGCGCGAAACCAACCCGCCGACCAATCCGGAGTTGCTCGATGCGCTCGCGAAAAATTTCATCGAGAGCCATTTCGATTTGAAAAACCTGGTGCGGACCCTGTGTCACTCGCAAGTCTATCAACTCAGTTCGCTGCCCAACAAATTCAACGCGGTGGATAAGCAGTATTTTTCACATTACTATCCCAAACGATTGACCGCGGAGGTGTTATTGGACGCGGTGGATGAAGTAACGAAGTCGGACAGCAAATTTGACGGCTTGCCGGCCGGAACGCGCGCGGTGCAATTGCCCGACAACAGCTTCAACTCCAGTTCCTACTTTCTGGCGGTGTTTGGCCGGCCTGAATCTTCAAGCTCGTGTGAGTGCGAGCGGTCGCAAGACGCCAGTCTCGCCCAGAGCCTGCACCTCCTGAATTCCAAAGATGTGCAGGATAAACTGACCCATGCCAAAGGTCGCGCCGCGCTGCTGGCAGGCGACACCCAATTGGAGGACGGGAAGAAAATCCGCGAGCTATATTACACGGTTTACTCCCGCGAACCCGACGCGAAGGAGATGGAACTGGCCTTGAATTACCTGGGGAAGCCGCCCAAAGAGAAGGATGCGCAGGCTGATCCCAAGTCTCGCAAACAATCAGGCTACGAAGACGTTATTTGGGCGTTGATCAACACCAAGGAGTTTTTGTTCAACCACTAGTTGACTGATTTCACGATGCGGTTGCACCACCCTATTCCCGGAGCGCGGACAGCGTGTCCGCGCATTTCTTTTGGGAATGAACTGGAGTCATCACTTACATCATTCTTTGCTCAACCTTTTGGCGTTGTGGTAGCATCCTGTCGCATGACACGTTGGATTCAACCCATCTGCTGTTTATTGTTTTTGCTGGGCAGCAATGGATTGCTCCTGGCCCAACTCCCATTAACCCGCCTGCTCACGGTGTTTCCGCCCGGCGGGAAAGCGGGCAGCCAGTTTGAAGTCGGTCTGACCGGTATTGATCTGGACGAAGCCAATCAGCTTCATTTTTCGCGCGCGGGGATCACGGCCAGACAAAAAGTCGGCGAAACCAACGGGCTGCCAGAGGCAAACAAATTTCTCGTGGCGATTGACGCGAAAGTGCCGCCGGGTGTCTATGAGGCGCGTGTGGTTGGCCGGTTCGGCATTTCCAACCCGCGCGCGTTTGTGGTAAGCGATTGGCCCGAGAGCAGCGCGCCGACCACGAACAACTCACCTGCCAACTCAACGCCAATTTCGCTGGGAACAATCGTCAACGGTCATTCCGAGGCCAGCGCAGTGGACTACTACAAGTTCACTGCGAAAAAGGGACAACGGATTCTGATCGAATGCCAGGCCAAAGAGATCGATTCCCGGATGGACGCCGCGTTGATTTTGTATGACGCCGCCGGAAGAGAACTTGAACGCAACCAGCACGGCGGCTTGCTTGATTTCAGGGTGACGGCGGATGGCGATTACCTGCTGAAAGTCCACGACTTTATCTTCCGCGGCGGTGGAGAATATTTTTATCGCCTCGCGGTCGGCGCCGGACCGCACATCGATTTTATTTTTCCGCCTTCGGGATTGCCCGGAACGAAGGGCAAGTATCTGCTTTACGGACGCAATCTACCGGGCGGCACTCCCGCCAAGGACCTGGCCATCGAGGGGAAACCTTTGGAGCAACTTGAAGTGGAAATTGAATTACCACGTGACCCTGCTTCGCAGAAGCAGTTCAGTACTCCGCAGCAGTTGGCCGATGCCACGCTTGATGCCTTTGAATACCGCTTGAGTTCGCCACAGGGAATTTCGAATCCCGTATTGGTGGGCTTCGCCACCGGGCCGGTCGTGGTCAAAAAATCACCGAACGACCTGCCCGCCCAGTCGCAAATAATTTCTCCTCCGTGTGAATATGTCGGTCGGTTTTTTCCGCCGGGCGACCGGGATTGGCTCACATTCGAAGCAAAGAAGGGCGACGTGTACTGGGTGGAGGTTTTTTCACAGAGATTGGGATTGCCGACCGATCCTTTTGTTCTCATCCAGCGCGTGACTAAAAATGACAAAGGAGAAGAACAACTCTCCGACGCTAAGGAACTTTATGATACCGACACCAGCATCGGTGGTCCGGACTACAAAACCGCTACGCGCGATCCCTCCGGTCGTTTCGGGGTTGACGAAAACGGCACTTACCGGATTCAAGTTCGCGATCTCTTCAATCGTTCCCAAGCCGACCCGCGTTTGGTTTATCGTCTGTCAATCCGCAAGGAGACTCCCGATTTCCGGCTCGTGGCCGCGGCACAACCGCCGCCCTCACCCAATAAAGACGCGAAGGAAGCCCTGATTTGGACTCCCTTGTTGCGCCGCGGTGAAACGATGCCGGTCAAGGTGATGGCGTTTCGGCGCGACAATTTCAACGGCGACATCGAACTCAAGATTGAAGGACTTCCCGCCGGGGTTACTGGTAACGACGCGAAGATTGAAAAGGACAAGAGTTCGACGGTGATCCTGTTGACCGCGACGGAAAATGCCGCCAACTGGATCGGACCGGTGAGAGTGGTTGGCAAAGCCAGGATCGGCGACGCCGACATGGTGCGTGAAGCGCGCGGCGGCACCGTCAACTGGACGGTGGCCGACTACAACAACGAAGCAATTCAATCGCGTTTGACGCGGGATTTTGTTCTGGCGGTGAGCGGCGTTGAGACGGCTCCGATCTCGATTGAAACGGGTGAGAGCAAACCATGGGAAACATCGGCGGCGGGAAAACTTCAAATTCCCATCCACCTTGTTCGCCGGGCTGAATTTAACGCGAATCTGAAGCTCAAAGCGACCGGCATTTCCGCGCTCGACAAGCTGAAAGAAATCGAAGTCGATGGGAAGGCCACCAATGCGACGGTGGAGCTTGATCTTACGGAACACAAGATTCCGGCGGGAACTTACAGCTTCTATCTGCAAACCCAGACGCCCGGCAAATACCGGAACAATCCAGAGGCCGCCAAAGCGGCTGAGGAGGCTCTCAAGCAGGCTGAGAAACTCGTGACCGACTCGACCGCCGCAATCAAAACGACGCCCGAAACCAAACAAGCCGCGACCAAAGCCGCCGGCGAATCGGCCGCAAAAGCCAAAGCCGCGTCCGAGGCAGTCGCCGGAGCCGCCAAAGCCGCGTCGGAAGCTGAAGTGTTGGCAAGAACTGCCGCCGAAAAACTGGCCGAGGCAAAAACCGCGCTGGAAAAGAAGTCCGATGATAAGGATTTGCTCGCCACGAAAGAAGCCGCCGAAAAATCCGCCGCCGAAGCCACCGTAAAAGCCAAGGCTGCGCAGGAGGCGAAAACCGCCGCCGAAAAAGCGGCCGCCGACGCCACGGCCAAAGCCCAGNNATGCGGAGGCACAGAAGTTCGCCGAAAAGGCCGAAGCGGACGCGCCGGCAAAACTTAAAGAGGCCGAAAAGAAAAAGGAGGAAGCGGCAAATAAATCGAAGGAAGCCACCAAGAAAGCCGAACCCAGAGATGTGACCGTTACGGTTTACTCGGCGCCCATCAACTTGAAAATCACTCCCGCGCCGACCGCATCCGCTAAATGATTCTTTGCCTTTTCATCACCTTGCCATCGCGCCCATGATGCGAATTGGAAAAACTTTAATCGTCCTTGCGACGATTGGACTGTTGGGGGTCCCGTTCCTCTCACTCGCCGAGGACAAACCACCCGCCGACGTTCAGCGCAAACCGATTCCCATCGCCAAGATCAGTCGCAAAACCCCGGTTGATTTCGAAAAGGAAATTTTGCCCATCCTCAAGAACAACTGTCTGGCGTGCCACAACAAGACCACCACCAAAGCGGAGTTGATTCTCGAAACGCCGCTGGACATCTTCAAGGGAGGCGAATCAGGCAAGGTCGTTGTGCCCAAACGCAGCGGTGACAGCCTGCTGTTGAAGGTCGCATCGCATCAAGTCAAACCGATGATGCCGCCCAAAAGCAACAAGGTTGAAGCGTCCGACCTGACCTCCGAAGAATTGGGGCTTATCCAGCTTTGGATCGACCAAGGCGCCACGGGCGAAGTCCACGGCTCGGGACCGATCGTCTGGCAGCCGTTGCCGGAGGGATTGAATCCGATCTACGCCGTGGCGTTGACCTCCGACGGCCAGTTTGCCGCTTGCGCGCGCGCCAATCAGATTTTCATCTATCACATTCCCTCCAAGCAACTCGTCACCCGGTTGACCGACCCGCAACTGGTTAAGACCGGCCTTTACGGCAAGCCCGGCGTGGCTCAGCGCGATTTGGTTCACTCGCTGGCCTTTAGTCCGGACGGCGACCTGCTGGCTTCGGGTGGCTATCGTGAAGTCAAACTCTGGCGCCGCCCGAGAGACGTTCAAAAGTTCAGCCTCGCCGCCATCGCTCGCAAGGCGGTGCTCTCGGTGGCGACCAGTCCCGATGGGAAATACCTGGCCACTGGCGCAGACGATGGCCGGATCAAATTGTGGAGCCTGGCCACCGGCAAATCAGTCAAGAATCTTTCCGGTCACCGGGGCGCCATCAACAGTTTGAGCTTTTCGCCCGACAGCGCGCGGCTGGTCTCCGGTTCGGCAGACAAAACCATCCGCGTTTGGGACGTGACCAAAGGCAGGAGTCTGTTGCGGGCGCAAACCGCGGCGGGAGTCAATGCTGTCGCTTGGGTCGCTGATGGCAGACAAATCGCCTCGGGTGGCGACGATTTTCTCATTCGTCTCTGGTATGTGGACGCGGCCAAAGAGGAACTCGCCGCGCTCAAAGAGATCAAGGGGCACGAAGGTCCGATCACGTCGCTGGCCACCCTTCCTCCGAACGGCGCGCAAGTTCTCTCGGCGAGCGGCGATGGCAGCATCCGCCAGTGGAACATCGAAGACGGCCAGTTGATCCGGCAGATGAAACATGGCGGCCCGGTGGCGGCCGTGGCCGTGCGCGGCGATGGGAAACGATTCGCTTCGGTCGGACTGAACAGCGTCGCCAAACTTTGGGATGCGACGACGGGAAAGGAAGTCGCTGTGTTGAAAGGAGATCGTTACGCCCAGGAATTCCTGGAGGCGAAGGAGCGTGAACTGACCTTCGCTAATAATGAAGTGACTTACCGGAAAACGGCATTTCAAACCTCAACGAACAACCACAACGCGCAGCTCGAACGAGTCAAGAAAGCCACCGATGCTCTGGCGGCGGCTGAAAAAATCTACGGTGAGAAAAAGACGAACGTGATAAATTCCACCGAAGCCAAAGCCGCAGCTGAAAAAGCGCTCGGTGAATTTGCCGAGATCAGGAAGGCTGTCGAAGCTCACGAAGCTGCCGAAAAAGCCTCGACTCAAGCCGCTGCCGAAGTCAAAACCGCGAAGGAAAAGTCGCCGCCGGAC